>CAMDHK010000176.1 GCA_945897965.1 Candidatus Kuenenia stuttgartensis
AGAGAAAGCTTGAAAGTAAGACAAACTGCATTACAGGCCATATTTGCAATTGACCCTGATAAAGCATCAGAAAGTATTCAAGGTTTGCTTGGTTCGGTTTTATTCCCTGAAACTTTAAAAAGTGAAGCTTTACAATTATTAGAAAAAAACCCATCAGGTGCCAAAGTCTTATTTGCATATTTCGATTCTGGAAAATGCGACCCCAACTTATTACCCGCGATATCCGAGTGCCTAAAAAAGTATGGTCTTAAATCCTCTGAGGGAAAAGATCTTAACAGCTTGCTACTTAAAAAAGCCCTCTTATCAGACAATAATCTTTCACAGCTAAAGCTTTTTGAAGCATCTATGAAATCTTCCGCAAGCCTCGAAAGAGGGAAAGAAACTTTTCTAAATGTTAATAATCAATCTTGTATCATTTGCCATGCAATAAACAAAAACGATACCACTATAGGTCCGGATTTAGCCTTTATCCAAAAAATGGAAACAGCAAAAATAATCCGTTCGTTGCTAGATCCTGCGCACGAAATAAACCCAGCTCATAGCACTTTCGGACTTAAAACTAAAACAGGCAAAACTTTCATCGGGGTAAAAATCAGATCTGCCGAAAATCAGATCCTGTTGGCAGACGCAACAGGATCAATATCGACTTTCAGTAAAAATGAAATTGCTTCGTTAATTCCTCTAAAAAGTTCGATCATGCCTGACAACCTTTCCAGCCAACTAAGTTATAGAGGGTTGTTGGATTTGGTTTCTTTCCTTAAAGACCCCACAAATAGCAAAACCTTTTCGGGCACATCTTATGTTGGTCAAATCAAGGTAAATAAAGGTTTGGATGATTCCAAAAGCGTTTTAATCTCAGCAAGAAATGATGGCTTTTTTAATTTACAGAAGTACACGCAGGGTACATCTGAACAACTTTCCTTTCACTTCTATTTAAACTCTAATAACCAATCTAAATCCTTAGTATCCGTTACCTCTCGTGATTCCTTCGAATTAAGAATCAACACTGTCCTAAAAACGGAACAACAAATCAAAAAATCAAATACTAATTACACTTTTGATTTAGATCTTAATCCCGGGTCGAATCTTATCGAAATTGATTTTTCAAAGGGTAAAAGGCTGGAAGGGTTTTATCTGCATTTCACGGGTGATGATATAAATGGTTCAAGTATAAATAATAACCCGGCTCTTAAAGATTAAGAGTCGGGTTGAATCTTTTAAATTTAAAACTCGGTTTACTGCAAACCGCCATCTACTCGTTCGTTTGTAAGGTGGGAAGGATGATCCGTGAACCAAATCCTTGACCATTCCTGTTCGATCTGCCTAAGATCTTCAGATTGATTAACCAAAGCTTTTATACGCATGCTAGGATCAGAAGAATAAGCATTAATCAGGCAACCAGTGTTGCATAGGATAGCCAAGCCAACTGCAGAAAACAAAAAAATACGGCTCATGATTAAATCCCTTCAAGCATTCAAGATCTATCAAAAAGATCTAAAGGTTTGTTGCCCTAGCAGAAAAATAACTGGGAACTCAACTAAACCTGATTGATATATCGGATGTAATGATTTTAAGCTTGAGAGGAAAATAAGGAATAATAATGGATTTAACGAAAAGATAAGATGGATAATATAGGAGCGATAAGAATATAGGTTTATGGTGGTTTTGGAATTAATAATTGTTAGGATGGGGTATTATAAAGATGGCCCGGGTTTAGAAACTTCGTCGGTATCGCCCAAGATAAGTCCCTCGCCATCAAGATTAACGGGTAAACTGGTGAGTTTTTTAACTCTTTCTTCCATCTCTTTACCGGGTTTAAAAGTTACAACATATTTAGGAGGCACATCAACACGTTCGCCGGTCCTTGGATTCCTTGCTTTTCTAGCTTTCCGTTGTTTAACTTCAAAAACGCCAAAATTCCTTAATTCAATACGCCCCATCTCTAAAAGAGCATCCACAATCGCATCAAAAGTTTGCTGTACGATATCTTTGGTCTTTAGCTGTGTTAAACCGATTTTGTCAGAAATCTGCTTTACGATTTCTTTTTTAGTCACGGTCACCACTCCTGAAATTGTACGGCAAGGAACAAACTTATTTCCACCGCCAAGTGACTTAAAGTTAAATCCAGTTAAGGATTATGTCAAGTCTAAAGAGAATATTCCTTAATATTCATCGATTCTTTTTAAAAGAGAATCGAAAAATGATCTTCCCAAACACACTCGAAAAAAGTTACTTCATACTTATTATCTTTGGCATACATAAAGGATTGTTCATGGAAAAGTTAGTAGTTACAGGTGGATGCGGATTTATTGGCAGCAATTTCATTCGCATGATTCTAGAAAAAGAGCCCACGGTTGAAGTAATCAACTTCGATCTGCTCACCTATGCTGGCAATCTTGCCAATCTTAAAGATTTGGAAAAGAATCCCAGGTTAAAATTCTTCAAGGGCGACATTGCCAACAAGCAAGATGTTGATGCAGTCCTAAAGGATGGGGTTTCTTCGGTAGTACATTTTGCTGCTGAAAGTCATGTTGATCGAAGCATTTTAGATTCTGGGCCTTTCATTCGCAGTAATATTGTTGGCACCCAGGTGCTTTTAGATTCTGCAAGAGCCCACAACATCAAAAGATTTGTTCATGTTTCAACAGATGAAGTATATGGCAGCTTGGGTGATACAGGGTTTTTCACCGAAGATACTCCACTTGCTCCCAACAGTCCTTATTCCGCAAGCAAGGCATCTTCTGATCTTATTGTTCGCAGCTATGTTCATACTTTTGGTTTTCCTGCAATGACTACACGATGCTCTAACAATTATGGGCCATATCAATTCCCCGAAAAGCTGATTCCACTTTTCATCAGCAATTTGCAACGAAATGAACAAGTCCCGGTGTACGGGGATGGTTTAAATGTACGCGATTGGATTCATGTAAATGATCATTGTTCAGGCATTCTTGCTGTACTGCGAAAAGGCCGTGTAGGTGAAGTTTATAACCTAGGCGGAAAAAACGAACGGACCAATCTTGAGTTAACGCATGCACTCCTCAACAACCTGCAAAAACCCCACTCTTTAATTCGCTATGTTAAAGATAGACCAGGCCATGACAAACGATACGCCATTGATTGTTCTAAAGCAGAAAAAGAATTAGGCTGGACTCCAACGGTTATTTTCGAAGAGGGTTTAAAGCATACTGTAGAATGGTATCTTGCAAACACTGATTGGATTAATTCCATTCGCACAGGTGATTATCTTTCGTACTATCAAAAGCAATATGGGCACCGATAATAAAAAATTTGGTAGCAGTACGGTTCTTATTACTGGGATTACCGGATTTGCTGGTTCGTATCTTGCAGAACATCTTCAGGGGTTCGCTGGGCAAATCCATGGGATCAGCAGGTCAGGCAAATGGCCTAAAACTTGCCCTGAAAATCTTCATAATATACCGCTCCATACCAGCAATTTTCAAGATTCGGCTCACTTGTCTGTACTTTTAAAAACGATTAATCCTACACACATCTATCACCTAGCTGGATTTGCCCAGACGGGGAAATCTTTTGTAAATCAACATGAAGCTTGGGCGGGTAATCTGAACGCCCCACAGACTCTTTATGATGCCATCAAAAAATCAGGCATTAAGGCAAAGGTTCTTTTCGCTGGGTCTGGTTTAATTTATGGATCTGCCAGATACGACAAAGAAATTAAAACCGAATCTTCAGAGTTAATGCCTCAAAGCCCATATGCATCTAGCAAAGCTGCGGCCGACCTTTTGAGCTATCAAGTTTGGGCAAACGACAAGATAGAAATAATTCGTACACGGCCTTTTAATCACATCGGGCCAAGGCAATCCATTGATTTTGCAATGGCGAGTTTTTCCAAACAAATTGCTGAAATAGAACTCTTAGGAAAAAAACCTGTCATTAAAACAGGTTCACTATCTGCTTTCCGAGATCTCACTGATGTACGGGACACGGTAAAAGCTTATGCGAGCCTGATGGAGCATGGGATACCAGGCGAAGCTTATAACATCGGGTCTGGTAAAAACACTCGTATTTCTGATGCTTTAAAAATGCTCGTTTCTTTTTCAAATAACCCCAACTTAATAATTGAGGAAGAGCTTTCCTCTTCAGCTCAAGATTTTGAATTGCTTGTTGGCATCGATAAACTTAACAAAACTATTTCTTGGGAACCGGCCTTTTCTCTTGAAGAAACTCTTACCGACACTTTGAACTATTGGCGTCAGGTTATTACCGCCCAATTGCAAAACCCTAAGGAATAAAAATGAAAATTGCTGTAGTTGGAACTGGTTATGTTGGCTTGGTTACTGGTACTTGTTTTGCAGATAGCGGAAATGAAGTCATATGCATCGACAAGGATGAAGCGAAAATTGCGGTCTTGGAAAAGGGGAAGATCCCAATCTATGAACCTGGCTTATTGGAAATGGTGCATCGTAATTCTCGGGACGGCCGACTTGTATTCACAACAGATTTACAAAAAGGCGTCCAATCAAGTGATTTGGTATTCATCGCTGTAGGCACCCCTCAAAGTGAAACAGGAGCTGCTGATCTTTCCACTGTTTTTGCTGTTGCTAAATCTATCGCACTCGCTGCAAACAAAACCAAAATTGTAATCATAAAAAGCACTGTTCCTGTAGGCACCAATAAGAAAGTACAAGACATTGTAAATGCGAACAGCAAATTCCCCATCAACATTTGCAGCAATCCAGAATTTCTTAAGGAAGGGGCTGCAATTGAAGATTGCACCAAACCAGACAGGGTCGTCATAGGAATTCGCTCTCCGGAACTGTCCGAAATTTTTAAAGAGTTATATGCGCCTTTTTTAAGGACTGAACGCCCTTTATTAATCATGTCGCCTGAAAGTGCAGAAATGACAAAGTATGCTGCCAATGCGATGCTTGCCACCAAAATCAGTTTTATCAATGAGATGTCAAACATCTGCGAAAAGATGGGCGGGGATATCAATGATGTCCGCAGAGGGATCGGGCATGACATCAGAATTGGATTTCAATTTCTGTTTCCGGGCGCAGGATATGGCGGCAGTTGTTTCCCCAAAGATATTCGTGCATTGATCCACATGGCAAATGAAATCGGAATTGCACCCACCATGCTTGCTGCAATTGATGTTGTTAATGAACTTCAGAAGGAGCTTCTTTTTTCAAAAATCCATGATCATTTCAAAGGAAATATCAAAGGCTTAACTTTTGGAATCTGGGGCTTGGCTTTTAAACCACGAACCGATGATATCCGGGAGGCCCCCGCATTGGTGCTAATCGACGCGCTTCTAAATGCAGGCGCTAAGGTTCAAGTTCATGATCCGGAAGCAATGCCCAATGTTAAGGCGATTTATGGTGATAAGCTTTCTTATTGCAGCAAACCCTATGATGCTCTTCAAGGCGCGAACGCCCTAGCTATCGTTACAGAATGGCAGGAGTTTCGGAATCCAAATTTCCAATTCATGGCAGGAATGCTTAAAGAAAACGTCATTTTTGACGGGCGAAATCTATACGAACCGAAAGTTCTTTCCTCAGTTGGTTTCACTTATTATTCTATCGGAAGAAAAACATCCTTCCCAAATTCTTGACTCATGATCCCCAAGATGAAAATCTTTAAAATGGGCCTATCATGAATTACATGGAAAACAAAAACACACCAAACCCATGGGATCTCGATGCAGAAGCCATTGTTGTAAAAATCCGATGGTTTGGCGTTTTAATAGGCTATTTTCTTGTTAATGCAACAGATTTGAGTGGCGACCGCAGGGGTTTATTAAACGCAATCCTTGCAATCGGGGTTGGGTACACACTTTTAGACACTTATTTCAGTTGGAAAAAAAAAGTTTTCCTAGCCGACTACCCGCTGTTTATCGCAGCTATGGAATCACTTTTCATCGGCCTACTTTGCTTCTATGAAGAGGGCCTTTCAAGCACTTTCCGATATTATTATTTTCTTTCAATCTTATGTTGCGCATTGCGCTATTCTTGGATTGTGACTGCGCTTTGCTTTACTTTTCATTGCATCAGTTATACTACCTTAGTTTTTCTTTTGAATGATAATTCACAAAGTAAACTTTTCATCTCACTAACAATGATTGTCATGGGTTGGCTAGCGTGGGCATCAACATCATTAACCTCGCTTCTAAGAAGAACCAGTTCCTCTCTGGAAGTTTTAAATCAGGAGTTATTAAAAAACCAATCCGAGCTTGAAGCAAGAATTGCAGAAAGATCAAAGCAGTTACAGGAAGCACAAGCACAAGTATTACAGCAGGAAAAAATGGCTGCATTTGGACTATTAGCGGCAGGAATCGCCCACGAGGTTGGCAACCCACTCACCTCTATTTCATCTATGGTGCAAATCCTTCAAAAAAAAGAACTCGATGATTACACAAGAGAAAAACTTGACCTAATGAGCGGCCAACTAATACGGATTCGCGATACTCTTCGAGAGGTAATGGATTTTTCTAGGCCAGCTAATCTCGAACGAAAAAAAATCAAACCTTTACCAGTCATTGAAGAAGCAATGAATATTGCAAAATATTACAAAAGGACAAGAGGTAAGGTTATTTTGATTCCTGTCCCTCAAAACCTGCCAACCATCAACGGAATTCATGATCAATTGGTTCAGGTAATTCTCAACCTTATTTTAAACGCCATAGATGCTGCGGGCACAGGGGGTATTATTGAGGTTGGAATCGCAGTCGAAGGTGACACCATTATTTTTCAAGTAAGCGATAACGGCCCAGGAGTCGCAGAAACTGATGTTAATAAACTTTTTCTTCCTTTTTTCACAACTAAAAAACATGGAACTGGGCTTGGTCTTTTTGTGTCACAAAAAATAATAGAGGAACACCAAGGAATGATTCGCTATTACCAAAAACCCCAAGGCGGATCACTTTTTAGCGCAACTATTCCTTCAACCAATTTTGCACTTTCTATCGAACCAACCAAGGTGCCCCATGACTGAATTAAAAAAGAATCCATCCGGTGCAAAAGACTCACTCCCAAACATTCTTGTCATTGATGATGAACCATTGATCCGCGAAACTCTTACAGAATTCCTTAATCAAGAAGGATTCAAAGTGATTTGTGCAAGTAGCGGCGAAGAAGGTATCAAGCTGGCAACAAGCACAAGATTTGAATTATGCCTTTGTGATTTACAACTACCAGGGATGGATGGCATCGCATTTTTACAGGAACTTCAACGAATTAGCCCTGAAGTATTTGTCGTGATGATCACTGCTTATGCCACTGTTGAAAATGCAGTTGAAGCATTCAAGCGTGGTGCTCAAGATTATCTTATCAAACCTGTTATCCTTGCGGAGTTATCAGAGAAGATAAAAAGATTACTCGAACAAAAAAGGTTGGCACTTGAAAACCAATGGTTGAGAAAAGAACTTAACCGCATCTACCCTGAAACCAAACTCATTGGTAAAAGTCAGGCAATGCGCCAAACCATTGAATTGGCAAACAAAGTTGCGCCTACAAGATCTACGGTCTTATTAACAGGCGAAAGTGGCACGGGCAAGGAATTACTGGCACGGGTAATCCATGATGGAGCAAACCAAGCCTCAACTAATATAAAAGATTCTCCGAGCAGATTTCTGGCAATGAATTGCGCTGCCATACCACACGATTTACTGGAAAACCAATTGTTTGGTCATAAAAAAGGAGCGTTCACTGGTGCGGATAAAGACCAAAACGGTGTCTTTATGCATGCTGGCAAAGGCACCGTTTTCCTTGATGAGATTGCAGAACTTCCCCTTGCAACCCAAGCTAAACTTTTACGCGCAATTGAATTAAAAGAAATACTCCCTGTAGGCGCCAACGAACCTATCACTGTGGAAGCCAGGATTCTCGCTGCTACCAATAAAGATTTGCAAAAAGAAGTGGAAGCAGGTCGGTTTCGCGAAGATTTGTACTATCGTTTAAATGTTGTAGCAATCACAATTCCGCCACTTCGAAACCGAAGAGAAGATATCCCTGAGCTTGTCGAGTATCTTTTGGATAAGCACGCAAAAGCAATGGGCAAAAGATTCACCGGGGTGAATCACGAAGCGATGCAAATATTAATGGCATGCCCCTGGAAAGGAAATGTTCGCGAACTTGAAAATGTATTACAACGAGCGGTCATTCTTTCTGATGGGCCCTTAATTACACCTACAGATCTACCACCTGGCTTGGCCCCGGCAATAGGGGAGTTCGTTTTAATCGATGGATTGGATGAAGCAGTAAAAAGGTTTGAAAAAACACATATTGAGTTAATACTAAATCAAAATAGTGACAAACGAGAAGCAGCTAAAAAACTAAAAATAGCACTTAGTTCGCTTTATCGAAGAATGACTGAATTAGGAATTGCAACCTGATTGATCATACCATTCGCGTGAAACCCAATAGAGTATCGACTTCATCTCAAAAGGTTTTATCGTGGGGCATAAAGAAACAATTTTAGCAGCAGTGCCAGCAAGGTGGGCGGTGGCCCAAGATGTTTCAAGATCAGAACCAATGGGCGCAAGATCTGCGTACCCGTGCCCTAAAAACTCGAGCCCTGCCTGAGGAAAATATTTAAATTTCAGCATGCCGTCCAACGACTTCTTGTTGACAGAAAAAAGTGAGGATTCAAACACTGCAGGAAAACTTCGGGTCAAGGGGTGATCGTTATTTCCTGCAGCAAAAACAAGAACATCATTCCGATAGGCGTCTTCCAGCGCATTTAAAAACTGCAATCTACGCCAAGGTTGTTGCAACCTTTCTTCGGGCAATCCCAGCGAAAGATTGATAACCTTGCATTTCCAATCGTGGATTGCAACATGAATTGCATGAAGCAGCAAATCAAGTTCAGTAAA
>CAMDHK010000177.1 GCA_945897965.1 Candidatus Kuenenia stuttgartensis
CAGCCCTTGCTAATTGCAGAAAAGCAGACCTGCCACCAAGCGGAATGCGACATGATGAAATGCTTAAAGCATAATGCATGCCTCAGCTTGAATAATGAACAGGCCCCGGGGACTATTATTCCGGGGCTTCTTTTTTAAGGTGTTATTATTATGATTTCTCTTTTTCTCTCCTCCGTTTTATCCATCAACGCTGATGCCAAAGATCAAACTCTGGTACACACCAAGCTTAAACCTTCCCGTGTCGAAAAAGAGCTTTGCTTATATCGCTACCGAATCTACACCAGTTCGCCGCTATGCCAGGCCTTTAATGATCAAGGGTTGGCATATTTATATTCCTATGCATGGATGGAATCTGCACGCAGTTTTGAAACAGCTTTAAAGCATGATCCCGATTGCGTAATGGCCCATATTGGCCTGGCCAAGGCTTTGGAACGATGGGGTAAAAAGAGCGAGTCAACCAAAGTGATCAAAGACGCCAAGCGCCTAGAAGAAAAAGCTGCACCCAACGAAAAAGCCTTGCTTCAAGCTGCTTTAGTGGAATATGGATTGAACGAAAATCCCCCCGCTGCTGGTGAAGCCAGACAAAAAGCCGCTGCTGTTATCATCGACCAAGCACTTTCGCAATACGATGACGATCAAGAACTATGGTTCGCTAGAGCCCAAATTGCCTGTAATTATTCCACCTTTGGTGGCAATGCAAGCTCCGCACCTTTTTACAAGGCACTTCTAAAAATCAACCCACTCCACCCTGGTGCCAACCACGAGCTCATTCACTTTTACGAAGGTACACAACGCCCCGCACTCGGTTGGCCCCATGCAGAAGGTTTTTTAAATTCTTCGCCAGGCATCCATCATGCCAACCACATGCAAGCACACCTCGCCACCCGCTTAGGGAAATGGGACAAAACCAGTGATCGTTCCACAAAGGCAGTGCAACTTGAAACTGCTTACCACAAAGAAATGAATGTAAAACCTTCCGAAGATCACCAGTTCCAGCATCATGTGCAAACATTGCTGATCTCACTGACGCATGATGGCAGATTTAAAGAGGCAACAGCCTTAAACGATATTCGCCCTGATAAAACCAAAGCTTCCGTTGCATGGTTTAAGTTTCTACTAGCGAGCAAGGATTATTCAGCAGCAGATACAGAAGCGAAGAAATTCCTGAAGACTGAAAAGAACACAGCAGCATACCTCTTAGCGATTCTTTACCTCGCACAAAACGACCCTGAAGGCGCAATGCCCTGGGTCGAATCATTACAACAATCATGGAGCACAGGTAAGAAAGAAAAACTGCAGGAGTTTCGGGTTTGGGAAGTACAAGGGTTGTTGTTTGCAGCACAAGGACAGTACAAGTTGAGCGCTCGACTTCTGAAAAGAGCCATCGACAAATCCAAGTCTGATTATTCCCACCATGCATGGGGTAATGGTTCGATATTCATGGAAAAGCTAGGGCTTATCGCTCTCGCAAACAAAGATCTTGTTGAAGCGGAAGAAGCTTTTTTGGAAGCACTCGCACACGATCCAGGCAATGTGCATGCTGCTCTTGGATTACGCAGATTATGCGAAGTTACCGGCAGAAAAGAGGAAGCTAGCGATTATGCCAAACTCGCATCACACTGCTGGCGAAAAGCAGATCCAGGTTTATTAGAAAAAGAATGGGATATAATCAGAGCATCAATTTCTGAGAGCAGTATGCCTGCAGCTATGCGTTAAGATCTTTCTATATAGATAACAATAAAAAAGCCTTGGAAGTTAAACCTCCCAAGGCTTCTTTTATTGATTTAATAACGGTTATTACAAAGCCCAACCACGACTCACATAATCTGAAAGCATTAAACCGAGCATGATGGTCAAAAAGAACATCGATGCAAGAATAATAACCCAAGTCAATGAGCTACTGCTGTATCCATGCATAAAAATAACAACAACCAAAGCTGCCTTTACCCCTGCAATACCTAAGGCAATAGGGGTGCTCCACATGCCAAAGTTATGGAACCCGGCTAAGATTGTGACTATTGTCAAAAACATCAGCATACCGAATGTAGCTAAATACAACGATAGTGGCGCAGGTTGATGAGTTGAATGTTCTGTAGTAGCCATTAATACACCTTAAAAATTAATGCCCCATGTGGGCGCCAAGAAGATATAGCAACGGGAACAAAAAGATCCAGACTATATCAACGAAATGCCAGTAAAGACCAATGTTTTCAACAGGGGAATAATATTCCGGAGAATAAGCCCCTTGGTAGGCAAAGTAAGCAATAATACCAATAAGCACAAATCCTACCAACATGTGCAATGCATGGAGACTCGTCATGCAGAAATAAAGAAGGAAGAAAAGCCTAGCTTGCTGCGATTCTTGAATCCCTCGAACACCAAGGCTTGGGTCGTTATCTGCAAGGACATCATTTCTATTTGGTAATGAATGCTCTGCAGAACCTTTTTTATGAGCTTCTGTTTCCATATCCTTGGCCTTCTTAGCGTACTGCCAATGCCAATAATCTTTGCCGGACCAATCCTTGCCGGGCATCAAATGAATATGGTAATCATGCTTCCATTCAACATACTTAACACCGAGGAACATCAAACCAAATGCAATGGTTATAAGCAACCACCGGCCTGTCCATAGGGAGTTACCCGTTTGGGAACAGCGCACAGCAAGTGCCATAGTTAAGCTGCTAAGAATTAGAATCACAGTATTGGTAGCACCAAGAGTAATATCCAAATGATTGCTGGCTTCTTCAAACATGGCGGAATACTTATAACGATAAATCGTATAAGCAGCAAATAAGCCGCCAAAGAATAAAACTTCAGTCAACAGGAATGCCCACATACCGAGGGTATTGGCATCGTGCTGCTGTTCAAGCGTATCAAAGTGATGCGCCAAGTCTTTGTGATGATGCTGGCCGTGGTCTTGCACGGTTTCGTTAGTGGCTGACAACCGCGGCCTCCTTTCCATGATAATGATAGGGTTCTTCAGTAACTACAGGGGTCTGCTCAAAATTATGTGGCGAGGGTGGCGAAGTCGTGTTAGTCCAGTCCAAAGTGGAACCACCATAAGGATTGGAACTAGCCTTCTCGCCGAAGAAGAATGAGTAAGTCATGTAAAACAAAGGCATCGAATAGCCGATTGCAAGAATACTTGCCCCAGCAGTAGAAAACACATTCAAAACTTGAAACTCATCTGGGTATTCATAATACCTTCGTGGCATCCCAAGGTAACCAAGAATAAACTGGGGGAAGAAAGTAAAGTTGAAACCAATGAAAGTGATACCAGCACTAAGCTTGCCCCAAAATTCGGAATACATCTTACCGGTCATCTTAGGCCACCAGTAATGTATCCCCGCCATGTAACCCATGATTGCACCACCCACCATGATGTAGTGAAAGTGTGCAACAATAAAATAAGTATCATGCAAGTGAATATCAGTACCCAAGGTGGAAAGGAATAACCCAGTCAAGCCACCAATGGTAAATAAACCCAAGAAACCGAAGGCATAAATCATTGGGGTATCAAAACTGATGGAACCACCGTACATCGTTGCAAGCCAGGAGAAAACTTTAATACCAGAAGGTATTGCAACAGAGAAAGTAAGCAGCGAAAACACCATTGCTGCGTAGGGTGAAATCCCGGTGGTAAACATATGGTGAGCCCAAACGATGAAACCAAACACTGCAATTGCAATACTTGAAAAAGCAATGATATGGTACCCAAAAACATTCTTCCTGCTAAAAGTTGCAATCACTTCACTGGTTACACCAAGCGATGGAAGAATCATGATATAAACCGCAGGATGCGAGTAGAACCAGAAAAGATGTTGGAACAAAATCGGATCACCACCAAGGCGGGGATCAAAGATACCAACGCCAAGGGTTCTTTCTACACCCAATAATCCCAAAGTTACAGCAATAACTGGTGTACCAAGCAATTGAACAACACTGGTTGCATAAATGCTCCAGATGAACAAAGGCAGGCGAAACCAAGTTAGTCCGGGGCAACGCATGCGATGCACCGTAATAATAAAATTCAAACCAGTGAGGATTGAAGAGAAGCCTACAACAAACAACCCCACTGCCATCACAATCACATAAGAGTTGGAGTATGTCGAACTAAAGGGTGTATAGAAAGTCCAACCGGTATCAACACCACCCAAAAGCAATGCGGTTAGGGCTATTACACTACCTGCAAAGTAGAGGTAATAACTTAGAAGATTTAATCTTGGAAAAGCCACATCCTTGGCACCAATCATGAGTGGAACAAGAAAATTGCCCAGCACTGCAGGAATGGAAGGAATCAGGAAGAAAAACAACATGATGATACCGTGGGCGGTAAAAGCCTTGTTGTAGGTATCAGCAGTTAAAAAATCACCCTTTGGAGTCAGCAACTCCAACCGAATCGCTCCTGCCAACGCACCACCTAAAAGAAACATCAAGGTAATGGTGACAAGATAAAGCAACCCGATACGCTTGTGATCCAAGGTAAACAACCAGGATGTAATGCTATGATCATGATTGAGATAATTTGCATCATCGTGGCGACCAACAACATCGGGAAACTTTTCAAATGTTTTAGATTCAAGACTTACTGTGGCCATGATTAATTTACCTCCTTATTAGGAACTTTATTTTGTATGGTTGCAGGAGTTGGGGTCTCTTCGGTTCTCGGCGGGGTCTGCCCCTGATTAAGCGATTTTATGTAGGCAATTACTTGCAACAATTCTTCTTCGGTCACCAAACCCTGATAGGTTGGCATAATGGATTCCCAACCCGCAGCAACTTTGGCGTTAGGATAAAGGATCGATTCACGAATATAAGAATCATCTGCAAATACTTTGGTACCCTCTTTTATTTTTACGCCATCAATGTGAGAAATAGGAATGTGCTTACGATAAATACCTTCCAAGTTCGGGGCCTTGGCTTCAGCATTTCCAGTATGGCAGGTAACGCATTGCAATTTTGTATATAGCTTCCTACCTTGCAAAGCCTGACCACTTTCGGCGCCTTCAGATAACCATTTCTGATAATCAGCTTCTTCCATCACGATTACTTTGCCGATCATTCGGGAATGTTCGGTTCCACAATACTCAGAACAGAAAAGCTGGTAAGTCCCCGCTTTGGTAGCTTGGAACCAAAGGCTACTGTATCGGCCAGGCACAACATCTTGCTTTACACGAAAAGCTGGAATCGAAAAGCAGTGAATAACATCTTCAGAAGTCAGGGTAACTTTAACAGGCCTGCCAATGGGAACATGCAAAGCATTAATTTCGCGCTGACCTTCGGGATGCTGGATTTTCCACATCCACTGCCTGCCAACTGCATATAGTTCCATGGCATCGGCTGGAGGGATAACGATATTCGAATAAACTTTCACACCCCAAGAAAACATAACCAAGCAAATACCCACAGGAATAAGAGTCCAGCCAATTTCGAGTGGTATGCAACCAAACCAAGGTGCGGGAATATAGCTTTCCGATTTTCTTCGAAAAGCAATTGCAAAACCTAGGGTTAGAGCCCCCACCAATGCGGTGATGACCACCGTTACAACAACAATGAAAAGCATCAACATATCGACTTCCGGAGCCACGGTTGATGCCTGATCAGGTAGCCACTTAAACTCTTCAAACATGAAGATCACGCCTGCCTTTCATGAGATGAACCAACAACATTAGTTTGGCCATCCACTGCAGAAACCTCTGCATTTTTAATTATAACATGGGCTTTATTAGAGCCTCGAAACAAACCTACCAACGGAGACCAAAACCAGAAAAAGCAAATACTAAAAATGGTTGCCAAAGCACCAGCCTGTACCAATCGAATAACAAGCAATGTATATTGACCGCTATGTGGATCGTAGGCATAACAAAGCAATTTAATCTGATCCGCAAGAGACCCAATATTATTCTTGGAAGATTCAACAAGCGAAAGTTCCAAATCTGTTGGCATATAACGAATTCCCATCAAATAACGAGAAACAATTCCTTCAGGAGTAAGAATCATAACCCCAGTTGCATGCAAATATTCAGATCGTTTTTCATCATAAATATAACGGTACCCAACACTATCCATAACCTGCTTGATGTTTGATTCTGATCCCGTCAGAAAATGCCAGCCACCAACTGAACGCCGTCTTCCCAATGCTGAGAGCATAGATTCTTTTTTATTCTTTGCATGTTCAGCATTTTCAGTCGGGTCCATACTTAACACCACAACTTCAAAATGATCCGAAGGCCTGAACTTTGCATCAATTCTCTTGAGACCGTCAAACATACCATCTAGCACCCGGTTACAAATTAGCCTGCAACGATAATAAGCAGGTACAAAAATAACGGGTTTACCATCTGTAAAGAAATCTCCAAGCTTCACAGTTTTGCCAGACTCATCTAAGAATTCCAACTGTAATGGAACTTGGCTACCCAACTTTTGATCGATACCAATTTTATCTTGGATATCTTTGGGTAACCCAATCTTTGCATCAATATCGCCTGGCCCACGAGCACTACCACGCAATCCAGATGAACCATCTGCAAATGCAGTTGGCAAGCCAATGGCTAAAACCAAACAAAAGCTAGCAAAACCATTCCTCACTTGGCGTTTCCTTCTGGCCTTCTGCCAGCACTGGAATCACTTGGGACAAAATCGTTTTTATCTTTAGCAGAGATATTATTCTTGGAATGAAACTCTTTGTTCTGTTCCATGTACTTTTTGGCAAAGCTCTTGATACCTGCATCGATATTACGATCTTTCAACTCTTTTTCACCAGTCGCCTTGGTAACATTCACATAGGTGGGCCAACCGGAAATACCACTCATCATCGGACGCAAAGGATCAATACCTTCCAACCGGGATACGATGATTTTCGATTTATCGCCTTTGGCAATCGCTGCATCGCTTGAAGCCTTGTTTGTACCTTGTTTGTATAAATTTACATCGGCTTCAGCATAGGCAGGGCCAGGATGAGCAGGCCTGAAATACCCGGTGGTAAAAATCCTATTATCTTGACGTTTTGCAAAAGTAAGTTCAATCTGCTCCTTAGCTTCTTTAAACACAGGGTCTTTTGCGAGAATTTCTTCGCGTTCTTTTTTCTCTGCTTCATTCTTAGGATTGATTAACCCCATTTTTTTATTTCGATCCAAACAATCAACTTCCGCTTCCTTGATAATTGCAGCCATTAAGTTTGCTTGGTTATCGGTAATTTCTTTAGCTACTAATGGATACTCAGAAACTTTTCTAGCGTTTTCGAAAGCGACCAAAAACTCAAACAGATGCAATCCAATGAAAAAGCCCAACATCACCAATAACCCTAAGATTACACCAACGACCACGATAATCTTAAAATTAACATCCGTATGTTCAACATTAGCTTTAATCTGACCTTTAGCTTCCATGATAAAACCACCCTTCAAATATCTCACTAAATTATAAGCCTACACACCATGAACCGGTTCCTTAAGCGCTCGTGGATCACGAGCTGCAATAGGCGGATAAAGGTTCCACTGGTAAATGAAAAACGAAAGCCATAATCCACCAATACCAAGCAAACTGGTAACCTGACTAACAGGTAAGTGAAAATGCTTAGGGCTGAAACTAGGCCCTAGAAGATACAGATAATCCGCAAACCGCATAAGCAGCATGAAGCAAGCAGCAATTAAAAGGCTACTGCGAACACGCTTGGTTTCGCGTCGTAAAAGAAACAAAAATGGCAGAGCAAAATGGCCTATTGCAAGAATGATAGTCACAATCTGCCAGCCACCCGAAATACGATTTACATAATAAGGAACTTCTTCTTTTAAGTTTGCACACCAGATAAGCAAAAACTGGGAGAAAGTAAGGTAAGTCCAGAAAATAATAAAACCGAGAAGGAAGCTACCAAAGTCTCGCAGATAATTTTTGGTCAAATACTTTTCAAGATCGCCGCCCTGATAAAGCAAAATCATTGCAACGATGTGAAAAATCAATGCACTTAGAATACAACCAAAAGCAAATAATACGGGGTACATTGAAGAATACCAATGCACATCAACAGACATTGCCCAATCGACGGAAGTTAAACCAACAGTAACTGCAAAAACAACAAGGCCTGGTCCACTAAGGGCTTTAAACCACCAACCAATAGATTCATCACCAGTCTCATCTTCTTTCTTAGAAAAATAAGAGAGCGAATAAGCCAAACCTACCCAAATGGAGAAAAATATAGCCTGTCGAATCAGAAAGAAAGGTACATTCAAGTAACCTGATTTTAGCTCAATGATTCGATCCTTTAAAGCATCTGGTCGTGCCCATTGATAAAGTTCAGGCAAGCCGAAAAGCAATGGAATAAAAAGTACCGCAAGTAATAAAAGCGTTCTACTACCAGCTTCAAGTAATCTGCGGATTGAAAATCCCCACGCCCCGCCTGCAACATGCTGAATCATTAAAAGAGCTAAGCTACCAGCACCAATTGCAAAAAAGTAAATGTAAGCAATCAGATAAGATGAAAAGAATTCTCTCCTTTCAAACCCAAGCATAACGGCAGAAACCCCAAGACCCAAAACACCAACAATAAAAGATAGCTTTTGCACAAGTGCCATGTTGGTTCTTACATGATCAGAAATAGTAGCCATTACTTGGCCTCCTTTTGGGCCACAGCCTGGCCAGCCGACTTTCCAAATGTTTCCTGCAATGCCCGGATATAAGCAATAATTGCCCATCGATCCTTGGGAGTAATCTGCGCAGAATAACTTCCCATCCCGCCGTATCCATGTGTAATTACCTGGAAATAATAACCTGCTGGGGCTTCATGCAAAGGCACGGTAGCACCGGTTAAATATTTCAATCCCCGAG
>CAMDHK010000178.1 GCA_945897965.1 Candidatus Kuenenia stuttgartensis
GCCAATACTATCTTGGGAGATAGGGTTTTGTTCGGTACGGCGTTGTGCCATATAACTACCGCCACTGTTTTCGGTTGTTACGCAACCACTCAGAGTTGCCAGCGTCAGAATACTTCCATAGATCCGCTTCATGCCAACCCCCTATACAAACCATGAACAAGGAAAAACTTCTTGAAAACATTTCAAGTTTGGTTTGGGCACAAAGCCCTCACCATAAAACAAAAATAAGTCGCTCTAATTAATAGATCGACAAATTACAGTCATTACTTTCAACAAAATCAGTAAATATTTCCCCATTTCCCTTTTCAGCATTATTGGCAAAACCGAATCATTAATGTGGGTAGAATGGGTTGTTAGGAGGGGGTGTTTTTTCTGAAATGTATGAAAAGTCAGTAACCCATAAGCTGAAATAGAGACTTTTGTTTCAACTTCTTTGGAAATTTTAATTGGATTTTAACTAACTGAGTGCAATTTAGGTAAGATTACTACTGTTATTTCCTAGTTTGGGATTCTATAGCCCATGAATGAAATTGTGTCTGGGGTCATTGAGCGAGTTACTTTTCATAACCCAGAAAATGGCTTTGCGGTTCTAAAAGTGCATGTTCGTGGAAAAATTGGCCTCGTAACAGTAATAGGAAATCTGCCTTCCGTAAACGCAGGGGAATTTCTTGAGGGCGAAGGGGTTTGGATTCAAGACCGTGATCACGGGCCTCAATTTAAAGCTGCGGCATTACGTTGTTCCCCTCCCCATTCACTTGCGGGTATTGAAAAATATTTAGGGTCCGGCCTTATTAAAGGAATTGGGCCCAGTTATGCCCAAAAAATCGTTACCGTGTTTGGCCTTAAAACACTTCAAATCATTGATGAGTCGCCCAGCTTTCTTAAACAGATAAAAGGTCTGGGGCCAAAACGCATCGAACTCATTCGCCAAAGCTGGAAAGAAAATAAAACCATTCGAGACATCATGGTTTTTCTGCAATCTTATGGAATAGGAACCGCAAGAGCTTTTAGGATTTTTAAAACCTATGGACAGGACGCTGTCACCCTTATTCGTGAAAACCCCTACCGACTTGCTAAGGATATTCGAGGTGTGGGGTTTCAGACTGCCGATGAACTCGCACAGAAAATCGGTATCAACCCCCATGGCCTTGAAAGGGCACGAGCTGCAATCTATTACTCTTTAGAGCGCCTGGCAAATGAAGGCCATGTTGGCGTTCCCGAAGAAGAATTAATTGATCATGCAATTCAACTGACGACTATTCCAATGGCTATTATTCAAGAAGCGCTGGCATCCGAAGTTGAATCTGGGGTGGTTATCATCGATTCGGTTTATGGATCGAAGTGGGCTTTTGCAAAAGCTTTATACACCGCAGAGAAAAGCCTGGCTGCTAATTTGCTTAAATTAGCAACGGGGGCTCATCCACTTCATTCCAAAAACTGCGATAGTGAAATCAAAAACATTCTTGCGAAAAGTGGGCTAGAACTCGATGAGCAGCAATTGCAAGCGGTTCAGATGGCGTCTGCTAAAAAGATTCTGATTTTAACAGGTGGCCCAGGCGTTGGAAAAACTACGATTATCCGCTTGATTCTCGACCTTTTCGAGAAATTTGGGAAAACTTGTGTCTTGTGTGCCCCTACAGGCCGTGCCGCACGGAGGATCGCAGAAAGCACTGGCAGAGAAGCAAAAACCATTCATCGCACCTTAGAATTTGATGCTTCTATCGGAGGCTTCAGGCGAGACCCTTCCCAGCCTTTAGAGGCCAATCTTGTTGTGGTTGATGAGACTTCTATGGTTGATACTGTGCTGATGCACCACCTAGTGCGGGCAGTTCCTGCACAAGCCTGCCTGCTTTTAGTTGGTGATGTTGATCAACTTCCTTCGGTTGGTCCTGGAAGAATTCTTTCAGATATGATTGATTCCCGCATGTTTAGCACCGTCAGGCTGACCAAGATTTTTCGCCAAGCTGGGCGTAGTTTTATTGTTCGTGCAGCTCATTCTGTATTACATGGGGAATTCCCCGACTCTGCTCCAAATGCAGAAGGGGATTTCTTTTTTATTGAGTCTGAGGCCCCGCTTCAGGTTGCAGAAAAAGTTCTTGCCATGGTGCATGATCGAATTCCCAAAAAATTTAATTTCGATCCCATGAAGGATATTCAGGTTCTTACACCAATGAATCGCACAGAATTGGGGGCAGGGGAGTTCAATCGAAAAATGCAGGATTTATTGAATCCTCTTGCAGGTAGAATTGAGATTGAAAGGTTTGGTACCAAATTCCGCAACTGCGATAAAGTCATTCAAATGCAAAACAATTACCAGAAAGAAGTCTTTAATGGTGATGTTGGTTTCATCAAGGAAATCAATGAATCAGAGAAGGAAATCACGGTTGATTTTGAAGGCCGTTTGGTGGTTTATGATTTTGGTGAACTTGATGAAATCTCACTTGCCTATGCTTTAACTATCCACAAATCGCAGGGGTCAGAATATCCAGCAGTGGTACTTCCCATTCATACCCAGCATTACATGATGCTGCAAAGAAATTTGCTTTACACGGGAATAACCCGGGGTAAAAAGTTAGTGATTGTGGTGGGAACAAAAAAAGCGCTGGAAATTGCAATTTCTCGACAGGATCACCGAAAGAGGCATACGGCCTTGGTTCAATGGCTTACTGTTAATCATCGATCCTGATCTAAATTCGTACAGATCAGCCGCACTTTTAAAAAATCAATGCATTTCAATAAACACCTTTTAATTCTCACTGGATTTAGAGTATTATTATGTTCTGCTTTGATTGTCTATTTTCTGGCCTGAATGGGGTATTCGATGACTATTAAAACCGCTTTTTCATTTTCTATAATTCTTTTGGTTGGCTTTTTAGCTGTCCAAAATTCGGCAATGGCTCAAATCCCTTTAGAAAAAGCCGAAGCTACTTTTTCCGTTCCTGAAGGTATGGAACTTAAAGTCTGGGCCGCAGAACCTCTTTTTGTTAACCCTACTGCATTTGATATTGATGAAAAGGGCAGGGCTTGGATTTGCGAGGCAGTCAACTATCGAAGAAAATTACGAAACCAACCTCCTCTTCGATCTGAAGGCGATCGAATTGTTATCCTCATCGATTCCGATGGCGATGGAAAGGCTGATAAAGCCACTACTTTTTACCAAGCACCGCATGTTATGTCGCCACTTGGTCTTGCAGTTGCAAAGGATGCTAAAGGCCCAGGTCGTAAAGTCTTTTATTGCCAATCCCCTGATATCATGGTGCTTGAAGATAAAGACGGGGATGACAAAGCCGATGGCCCTCCGACCAAATTCTTAACAGGTTTCCAAGGGCTTGATCATGACCATGGCGTCCATGGTATTTCAATTGGGCCTGATGGCAAATTGTATTTTTCCATTGGCGATACAGGTGTCAAAGATCTTCAGGCTGCCAATGGCAAAGGTAAAAAATGGTCTTCCAATACCACCGATCTTAGGGCTGGTACTGTTTGGCGCTGCGATCTCGATGGTAATAACCTTCAGCTTATTGCGCATAATTTTCGCAATAATTACATGCCCGCGGTTGATAGTTATGGCACCGTTTTCATTAGTGATAACGATGATGATGGGAATCAACAGACGCGTATTTGCTATGTAATGCCCGGTGGTAATTTTGGATATCATCCCCGTGGGGCTGGCCAAACCCATTGGCATGAAGAAGACCCAGGTATCGTTCCTAAAATCTTGCGCACTTTTTTTGGCAGCCCCACTGGCATGTGTATGTACGAAGCGCAATTACTTCCTGCAAAGTATCAGGGCCAACCTTTACATACCGATGCTGGCCCCCGAAACTTGCGCTGCTACCATACTAAAATCGATGGCGCTGGTTTTTCGGTTGAACAAGAAAACATGATTTCCAGTACCGATGGTTGGTTCCGTCCCAGCGATGTCAAAGTTGCACCCGATGGTTCTGTTTTTGTAGCGGACTGGTATGATCCTGGTGTTGGTGGGCATGGCATGGGGGATACCACCAAGGGGCGTATTTATCGCCTTGCACCCAAAGGTTCGAAATCCCATGTTCCTGCTATTGATTATTCTACGAATGAAGGCATCATTTCTGGCCTTTCTTCTGGCTGTAATGCAACTCGATATATTGCATTGCAACATATTATTGCAATGGATGCTCCTAAGAGGAATGCACTTGCCAAGATGATTTTTGCTGATCCTGAAATTGCTCAAAAACCTTGGGTTGCTGCAAGAATTCTATGGTTTGTTGATTTTCCAAAAGTGCTTCCTAAAGGCCTTGAGCAACGCGAAGAATTCAAATGGCTCGAAATCCGGAAACTTGTCGATGCACACCCCGGGTTAATGGGCCTTAGTGCGGCTGAAAAAACACGGGTTGATTTTCTTCTAGCTAATGGGGGACCGGGGGTTGCCCGCGAAATCTTAGTTAACCTGCGCGAATCAGATGATGATAATTCCAAACAGTGGTTCTATAATCTTGCGAAAAAATATGATGGCAAAGATGTTTTTCTCTTAAAAGCCATTGGCGTTGCTGCAGGTACGGATCCCAAACATCGTGAACTCTTCCTTGCGGATTTCAAAAAGCAATTCTCTGTCTGGTCACCCGCAGTTGGGGATCTCGTTTTTGAATTAAGACCAAAAGATATGATGAATGGGTTGGGCGATATGCTGACCAAGGCCGAAATCCCACTCGAGCAAAAACTTAAAATTATTAACATCCTTGCCTCCAATGATAATACTGATGGTGCCCTTACTTTTGTCAGCTTGGTTAAATCAAAGGCGAGTATTGAAATTCGTGAAAAAGCAGTCGAATGGCTTAAAATCTATTTACCCGGGAAATGGTCTGCGGTTGCTTCCAGCCCTGATCTTCTTAAATCGGTAAACGAATTACTTACAAGTGATTCTGATGATCAAAGGCTTGCACTCGGAATTATTGAAGCTGCAAAACCAAAAGGTGTTGTAGAACAAGTTAGTAAGTTGGCGCTGGCTAATAAAGATGGTCGGGTGCAAAAACAAGCCATTGCTACCTTGGGCGCTCTGCCTGAAAAACTATCCGTTGATACCCTGACAAAAGTATTGCAGGAAAACAACAACTACTCACAGGATGCTGCAAATTCACTTGCTGCTTTGGGGCAAACCAAGGGCAAGGTTTCAGGGCTTCAAGCTGCAATGAATGCTTTGCAAACAGTATTCAGCGACCAAACTGCACCTTTAACTAAAAGAACTCTGGTTGCTAATGCTCTGTCAGGCACTAGGAATGGGTCAGATTTTCTATTGCTCAACGGCAACGGTGAAATCCCTGCGGAATTAAAGCAGGAAGTTGGCAGGTTGTTGCGTAATAGTCCTTATCAAGATCTTCGTAATAAAGCGATGATTGCTTATCCAGCACCTGGAAAACTAGATCCTAAAAAACTGCCCGCTCTCAGTGTTTTAGCACTTAAAAAGGGAGATATCGCCCGCGGTAAAGCCTTAATGGCTTCTAGTGGAACTTCTCAATTGCAGTGCTTGAAATGCCATGCCGTTCAGGGCAGTGGTGGTGCTATTGGCCCTGATCTTTCCATGATTGGCAAAAAAGGAACCAAGGAAAACCTTTATGAATCCCTTATCAATCCTAATAAGGCTATTGCGGACCAATACCTCACATGGATAATTGAAACCAAAAAAGGTCAGGTTCTTACTGGCTTGATTGTTGAAGAATCCCCAGAATTGATAGTTCTCCGTGATGGTAACGGTAAGGATTACAAAATCGATCGAAAGGATGTTGAGTCTAAGGCTAAGGGCCCTAATTCGCTTATGCCTTCTGATTTGATCAACAGCATGAGTGAACAGGATTTGATCGACTTGGTTGATTATCTTGCAACACTTCAGACTGCAGCATTTTCTCCAGAATGGTTTCATATTATCGGCCCATTCGAAAATGGTGTTTCAGATGAAAACTTTGAAAAAGTGGGTGAACCAGAAGCCAAGGTCGAATTTGAAAAGAAGCTAAAAGGTAAGACCGGGCCAGTTGGTTGGTCTAAAGTACGTGCATCTTCCAATGGCTATTTGAATCTTGGTATGCATTTTTCTCCTGAAACCAATGGTATTATCTCTTATCTTTATCAAGTGATTGATTCGCCCATTGACCAAGATTCAACAATTCTTGTTGGTGCTGATGATTGCGTCAAGGTATGGGTGAATAATGCTGAAGTGTTTAAAGATAAGAATCATTTTGCTGCTCAACCTGCAAGAAATTCTGTTGCAGTAAAGCTTAAAAAGGGTGCAAATCCTATCTTGATTAAGATTAATAATGGCGAAGGCGAGCATGGATTGTATTTTTCCATCCTCAGTAAGGAACCACTTAAGATTGGTGCAAAGCAGTAAAGATGTAGGTGTGTGGGCTAAGCGGCTTTATTGGGAAAATTAGTTTTGGTTGATTCGATGACCTCGCAGTATTCCTGATAAAGCCTGTTAAAAATGTCATCCCATTTTTGGGACTTTGCTGTTATGAAAGCGTTCTTACCTAGATAATCTCTTTTTGATTTGTCAGCGGTCAGATCGGTTAGAAGTCGTTCAAATTCTTCAATGTTTGCAGCTAGAATTCCGTCATGGTGGTTGCAGATTCGCTCTTGTGTTGCCTGAGAATTCAAGCATAGCACTGGTAATCCGCTGGCTTGTGCTTCTAGGATGACATTACCAAAAGTTTCTGAGGTGGAAGGGAATACAAAAATATCTGCACTTGCATACCATTGTGCCAAATGATTCCCCCGAAGTTCACCGGGAAGAATTATCCCATTTGTTTTTTCAAGATCCGACTGTCCAACGAGTGGTCCTGTTCCTACTAAGGCGAGAAAAAGATTCTTACCTTGCTTGTTTAAAGTGCTCCTTGCTTTTTTGAAAGTTTCGAGGAGTGAGCCAATATTTTTTTCGGGCGCAAGCCTACCCACATAAAGCAAGAGAATGTCGGTTTCCGAAAGTCCTATTTTACTTTTAAAGTTCAAATCTTTTTGGATTGGATTGAACAGACTGGTATCAACTCCGCGTGTCCAAATCTTGGTGTTTTTGTACCCAAGTGCTTGTAATCTTTCTAGACAGGCATTGCTTGGGGCAAATGTAGCTTCGGTCTGATTATGGAACCACCTCAAATAGTGCGAAATACCACTAGATAAAAATCCCATCTTATAGTCGTTTGCATATAAATCGAAATTGGTGTGAAAACTGCTGACCACTGGAATCCGCAGCGATTTTGCAATTCCCAGACAGGCAAGGCCAAGGGGGCCTTCCGTCGCAAGATGGATTATGTCAGGCATTTTGCTTTTAATTGTCTGATAAAGCCTTAGCGGGCTACCAATGCCAAAACGAAGTTTTGGGTACATGGGAATTGGAAAACCTTGAACAAGCTCGGGTTTTCTTGTTTCAGAAAATCTCCGCGGACGTATTACAGAGGGCCGGTGACCAGATATATTAAGAAAATTGTGCAACTTTTCCAGCGTTAATGCTACACCATTGATCTCTGGTGGAAAAGTTTCAGTTACCAATGTTATTTTTAATGAGGTTGTTGCAAGCATGAATCACTCCATGATTAATCAGTGCTTGCTATTAGAATCAGGTTTAAAGGTTTTTCAAATGAAACATTCGAAATTGATCAATCTTTTACGAGATCTTCATTTTGCTCGGCGTGTTTTTTTTCTAATCCGATGATTGTTCGATTTTCCAATACAACTTCTTGCAGATATTTTCTTGTCAATCTGTGTTCTGCAAGTAGTTCCTTTGGTATAACTCTTGCTTCTCCTGCGACAATTTTAATTTCTCTAAGGAAATCCATGCTCTTGTTGGCGAACGGATCGCCTTTGTAATAAGAGGCATAACTGCCCCAAACACCTTCTACCCAAATGGGAACGATTGGCGTTTCAGGTAGCTGATTTAATATGTGCCATATTCCCTGCCCAAAGGGGAAAAGAAGTTGATCCTCTTTTTTGCGAAGTCTGGCCTCTGGGAATATTAACAGCGATTCTCCCCGATTTAATGCCTTGATGGCGTCATTTAATTCTGGGGCTTCTCTTCGGAAGGTCGCAGCTTCTACCCGGATCGCTTTTACTACTTTTGACATCAGCCAGTAGATTACAGGCAGATCATAAAAAACACTGGTCATCATGGGTATGATTCTGCGTGTTACAACTTTCCCGATTAAAAAAGGATCAAGGTAGGATGCGTGATTTGCAATTATGATTACTGGGCCGCGGTAAGGCATTTGCTCTATCCCCGGCCCATGCGTTGTCATTTTGTAGGGAAGAATTAAAGCAATAGAAAGGAGTTGTTCTAAGAACGCACGAAGAGTAACCCAAGTAAGAATTATCCCTGCTAAAATCAGCAAAACGCCTGCGAGCATTGGTGTAAGTTTTAGTTGGTAGAACAGCCACCCAAAACCAATTGCAAAAAACCAGGGTGCGAAATTGAACAATAGCATTGCTGGAGGTGTCGAAAGTAAATCTTCAGGACGGCAGGCGCGCCTGCAACAGGCTAAAACATTTGCAATTCCTAGGCTTGTGAGCATTGTTAATGGAATAATATTGGCAGGATATAAAACAAAAAGCATCAAACTTGCACCAGATAAGAACATGCCCCAAGGCGCAGATCCGATTGTTCTGAGTGGGTGATTGATGATGAAAAAAAACAACACCCCAACAAAACTACTGACGGTGATTAAGCCAAGATGTTTTGAATCCGAAACAAAGCCATTGGCTTCTATAATGAATAAATAACACAGCCCGAGTATGATGCCAAAGATTATGCTTCT
>CAMDHK010000179.1 GCA_945897965.1 Candidatus Kuenenia stuttgartensis
TTCGGGTAATTTCGAATAGCACCTTCAAACACAAACGCAGTCGGCTTATTAGAAGTAATTGGTTTTGGTGTGCCTATCAGGGCAAGTGTACTACCGCAGTCACGCCGAAAACCCATAGAGACCCCAAGCTGTAGCGTGCGCTTTTCAAACAGATTAAACCTCTGCGAAAGTTCATGTGTTTCGGGCAGGGGAGTAAAAACAATCCGATCAAAACTTTTAGCGCCTGTTGTTTGGGCATTTACTTTAACCTCGCCTGCAGGCAGCCTAACAACAACAAAGGCTGGCTGATTTAAGGTGCCTGAGAATTGCCTTTCGCCTAGGGATAATGTCAACTCCGAAAGTTTCTCGCGGGGCTGCTGCACAAATTTCCTGCCGGGCTCTACTAGAGCTTGTATTTCTGATTCATCCAGCGCCCGCTGATAAATTCTGACCTGACTCAACTCACCTTTGAATTGCTGCGCATCTTGAATACGGCCCAGATAAAGATCAACCTTCGGGTTATCCAGATTTGCTGAACCAATCGCGCCCTTGCCCACCAAGAAGCCATTAACATACAAACGCGTTTCGTTACTACCACGGCGCACCACCGCTGCAACATGCTGCCAAGCGTTGGCACGAATCGTACCCGGGGGCGAACTAACGGTACCATTGGATTGATTATCAGGGCCTGCCGTTTCGATCCGAAGCACGCCCTTGTTATTGGGCATGTCAAGATACCAACCATTGGTCCAACTGTACTTCCCAAGACAAACAATCCCGGCTTGCCTGAGTTGAGTTGGATGAATCCAAGCAGCAACCGTGAACTCGCCATCCTTAACATTCATCGATTCATTACGGGGGATTAAAACCGAATCGCCATTACCATCGAGGGAGAGGGCTTTGCCAAAAGGCGAATTGATAAACTTAGCATCGCCTTGAAGTTGCCCTGCAAGAGTTTTTGTATCGGGATTACTAAACGCATTGCCATTCAAAGGCCAATTTCCGATCAACTTATCATCTAACCGAGAAGAATCTTGCTTGGCTAGTTTCTCGCGAGTTGCAGCATGAACATCAACCTGATAAATGCCTGCCTGCTTGATCATGATGGATGCGGAATCTGATGGGTTGCTACAAACAACAACATTTTCCGAATTTGAAGATTGGGCAGTAGCACCAGAATCTAACAGCAGGCCATCATCATATTTTGCAGCATTGACAGTAATGCGAAAACGGCCCTGATTGGGCAGCTCACGAAGCGCAATTTTAAAGTTTGCCCTCGGGCCATAGGTGCTATCAACGCCAAAGATTTCAGCACTTGGAATCGCAGGCCGTAATAATAATCCTTGGGGTACCGAACTGTAGGCCAAACCCTTGGGATAGCCAGTGGTGCCACGCATGCATGCATAAACCGCATGGTAAATACTGTCGTAATCTCGCCAACCACGAACGGTACCATTACCCGCATACCCTTCTATGAAACGAAATTTCGTTTGCATGATAAAAGGATCAAAAGCAAAACCTTTGATGGGAGTGGTTTGAGTTACCTTGAAATCTTTATTGTTAAGCAGAAGGCTGTTTGCGCCCAAGATAAGTTGGTCAGGGCAAGGATTATTATTAATGACTGAACCCAGATCCATACGAAAGCTTTGTATGGTGGGCTTTGATTTTTCTTCAACGATACATTCTCTAAGCGCCTTCTCTGCGATCTCGAAATACGATTCCAAAAGCAACGGCGAAAGTTGCAAGGTGGCTTGATTGTTTAAAAACCCATCACGAGAAACTGCATCGGGTGGCAGGATATCCGTAAAGTTATCTTCTATCTTCAGCAGCTCTCGAAGCGTGTTTTTATACTGGGCCACCGTTAGCCTTCTCGCTCCGCCATTCTTGGGCGTTGGCCTAAGCCTAGCGATATCTGTGGAACTCTTGATCCAAGATATGAGTTGCTGGCGCTCTAAATTTGTGGGTTGCGCTTTGCCTTTGGGGGGCATCTCTTCATCCTTGACCTGATGTAAGATGGCATCCCATAGGCGGATCTCGTTATCTGTAAACCCAGCAGTAAGCTGATCCACTCGAATTCCTGAATTCATTTTCTCTGCGTTATGGCATTGAACGCAGTATTGTTTCAAGAATGGAGCAGCATGCTTTTGAAAACCAGACTCCATTGCAGTAGGTTGGGAAGCATGAAGCTCAACCGTTAAAAACAGGAAAGTAATCATACTGCTAAATTTAATGATGCAACGAATAGTTTGAGACATATTTACACTTGAGTATGGTAGGTTAACCAAGTCCTTAATTACAGTTCCATACTAATCAAAATCTTCTCGATATCCCCATTTTTTACCAAAGAATTACTATTTTCCCTGCATTAGGGTTCGATCATTCTGACAGAATTGATTTTAAGATTGCCCATTTAAGCTTCTTCATCAAATATCTTCATTATTTATAAAATCGGGCTTTCGCTAGCATTAACGCTATTTGTGCCTTATTATTATTCTTGCTATTGGAACCCCTGCCTGTATTTTTCTGGAAACATGAACCATGAAACTCAAACTTGCTTCCGCTTTTATTTCTGGATTGCTCTTAGCTCCACTGTTTGTTTCAGGGGCTGATATTCTTCCTTCAGATAAACGATTGGCGCCACCCAAAGATCTCAATGGCTACTTCCCTTTCACTCCGCCCAAAACCAAAATCGAATGGGATACCCGAGCAGAATTTGTGCGAACACAAATCCTACTTTCACAAGGCCTTTGGCCCATGCCAACCAAAACACCCCTTAAAGCTGTGATTCATGGCAAAATTGATCGGCCCGATCACACCGTCGAAAAAGTCTATTTCGAAAGCAGCCCCGGTTTCTTTGTCACGGGTAATCTCTACAAACCTAAAAATGTGAAGGGCAAAGTGCCAGGCGTTTTGTTCGCTCACGGCCATTGGAAAGATGCCCGACTCAGCGAAGAAGCACCCAATAAAGTTCGCCACGAAATCGCAACCGGCGAAGAACGATTCGAAAAAGGTGGTGTTAGCAGATTTCAAGCAATGTGCATCCAACTCGCACGCATGGGCTGCGTTGTTTGGCAATGGGATATGCTCAGCGATTCTGATTCCCACCAGTTTTCCCGCGAAGTTGTTCACACCTTCGGCAAACAACGACCCGAAATGAACAAAACCGAAAACTGGGGCCTCTATAGCCCACAAGCTGAATCTAATCTTCAGAGCATCATGGGCCTACAAACTTGGAACGCAATTCGCTCCATGGATTTCTTACTTAGTATTCCTGAAGTGGATTCAGAACGCACTGCAATGACAGGCGCTAGTGGTGGCGGCACCCAGACCATGCTGCTTGCTGCAATCGATCCACGCCTAAAACTTTCCTTCCCCGCAGTCATGGTCAGCACCTCGATGCAAGGCGGTTGCACCTGCGAAAATTCCTCAATGCTTAGAGTGAACACAGGTAATGTTGAATTCGCTGCACTATTTGCGCCCAAACCACAAGGCATGACCACCGCAAACGATTGGACCAAAGAAATGGCAACCAAAGGGTTCCCAGATCTTAAGAAACTTTACTCAACCCTCGGAAAACCTGAGAATGTGATGCTGCATCGGGGCGAGCATCATCCACATAATTACAACTCACTAAGTCGCTCTGCTTTTTTCACCTTCTTAAATCATCACTTTAAACTCGGCCACAAATCGCCTGTGATTGAAAATGATTTCGATCCTCTTACCCCTGCGCAACTCACCGTATGGGATGCCCAGCACCCCGAACCAAAAACTAACGGCCCGGATTTCGAACGCTACCTTTTAAAATACTTTAAAGATGATTCTGAAAAATTATTGCAACCCAGCACCACTTCCGCTGCAGCACTTCGCAATGGCATTGGCAAAGCGGTTGAAATCATTATTGGCAGATCTTATACCCAAGCAGGTGATTCCGATTGGATTCTCAACGATAAAAAAGATAAAGGTAAGTATGTTGAGATGACAGGTATCATTCGCAACAAAACCCATGCAGAGGAACTTCCCGTTACTTGGCTTTACCCCAAGGAATGGAAAGGCCATGCTGTTGTTTGGCTTGACGATGCGGGCAAGTCTTCCCTTTACAATGCAGATGGCTCGGTCAAAGCGGGCGTTCAAGAACTTTTGAATGCAGGGGCAACCGTCATGGGTGCAGACCTTCTATTCCAAGGTGCATTCTTAAAAGATGGCAAACCCATGAAACAAACCAGGCTTGTTTCAAATCCGCGCGAGTTTGCTGGTTTCACTTATGGTTATAACCACACCCTTTTTGCACAACGCACCCACGATGTGCTTACACTCACCCGTTTTCTTAAAACCGCAAAGATTGGTTCCCATCCTCAACCAACCTTGATTGGTGTGGCTGGATTTGGGGAAATAGGCCCCGTTGTTATTGCTGCTAGGGCTCTCGCAGGCGATGCCATCGACCGTGCTGCGGTTGATACCAAGGGCTTCCGCTTCTCGAACCTTCTGGATTACCGCGACCCAAGTTTCCTTCCAGGTGGTTCTAAGTATCTGGATCTTCCAGGCATGATGGCGCTTAACGCCCCCCATGCAATCTGGCTTGCAGGAGAAACCAAAACTCCCGCCTTTGTTTCAGATATTTACACAAAAGCAGGAGCCCCAACCAAGTTAAACCTCTTTGCAGGAGATGCTTCCAAGCAGGAACTCGAAGCAGGCAAATGGCTCGTGAAGTAAGGCGGGAGGCTCTACTTCAATAACCATGCGAGTGCAGCATGGAAGCAGTACGGGCATTAGAATTTTAAAAGATTTAATTTATCGCTTTACTCCATTACAACATTTGTTAATGTCTGTTTAGGATGGTCCTTTGCCCAGAGGATGTTTAATGTCTTTTAAAGACCAATTTTTAATATGCCTATCAAGCACAAATAATAAACATTTTTATAATCGTGCGTTAAACAAATCCTCGAAGAAACAACTGGTGAAATGATGAAAGCGCATGCCCGATGAAAAAGAAATCTGTTTCAACCAAAAAGCCCGTTATAATAAAGCCCAGAACCAAGGGTATTAATCCTCTTATCGCTGAAGTCAGACGGTTGATCAACTCGACCCGTCATGCGATTGCCAATTCCATCAACTCTTTTCAAGTTCACACCAATTTTGAGATAGGCCAACGAATTGTCGAACATGAACAGCAGGGGGAAAAGCGGGCTGCATATGGAACTGCTTTATTAAAAGAGCTATCTCAAAAACTTACAATAGAGTTTGGGCGAGGATTTTCAGAGGACAATCTTTCCAACATGAGAAAGTTTTTTCTGATCTATAAAGACCAAGTCTCTCAATTTCCGAGAAGCCTTCTCGGAAATTCAAAAAGCTCAATTAGCCCTGCAATTCCTCGAATATCCGCCTCAAACCCAATTTCCGAGAAGGCTTCTCGGAAATTGCCTTTCACCCTAAGTTGGTCGCATTACATACTGCTTCTCACCATTAAAGAAACTGCAGAGCGCAAGTTCTACGAGATCGAATCTACCAATGAAAGCTGGTCTGTCCCCGAGCTTAAGCGTCAAAAAGCTTCATGCTTATACGAACGCCTGGCTTTAAGCCGTAATCCAGCAGGAGTCAAGCGTCTGGCTGAAAAAGGGCAAATCATCAAAACCCCTGAGGATATTTTCAAAGAGCCTTTAGTCCTCGAATTTCTAGGGCTCCCTGATAAAACAAACTATTCCGAATCAGATCTAGAATCCTCGCTTATAAATCATCTGGAAAAATTCCTACTCGAACTTGGCAAAGGATTTCTTTTCGAAGCTAGGCAAAAACGCTTTACTTTTGATGATGATCACTATTTTCTGGATCTCGTATTTTACAACCGCCTTTTGCGGTGCTATGTAATTATCGATTTGAAAATTGATAAACTCACCCATCAAGATCTTGGCCAAATGCAGATGTATGTTAATTGGTTTGACCGCAATATAAAACTTCCTGAAGAAAACGCTACGATAGGCCTCTTGGTATGCAAATCAAAAAAGAACGCAATTATCGAATTAACCCTGCCTAAAGGCGCAAACATTCATGCCCGCGAATACCAGCTTTACTTGCCCTCAAAAGAATTGCTGAAGAACAAGCTCCTCGAATGGATTCAAGAAGAAGATAAGACACAAGGAAACTTATAACCCTTTTAACCTAATCTGGCCCCAAGGAAGCCTTGAACCTGGCCCATCGGCCTCCTACGCCTTTTTAAACCTTAACAAGATCGGTAATTCTTTTTAGCTTTTGATTTTCCATAAAAACCTTTGACAGATTATCAATCATATGATTTTATTATTTCATTATGACACATATGCAGAATGAAATCCCTGTTCCAAAGCCTTCAATAGTTCGCAGTTCCGCTATTGATTACCTTAGAGCATTGATGACGATTTTTGTTTTGTTTTTACATGATACACTGGCTTACACCACTTGGGGTAAATTTGATCCAGCAGATTATGCTGAACATTCCGCAGCACCCATCATTGACCCGAACAAGTGGGGGGGATTCGACATAGTTGCACCGCTGTTAAATCTTTTTTTCATGGCATTAATGTTTTTCATCTCAGGGCTCTTTGTTTGGAAAAGCCTTGTAAAAAAAGGATCGATACATTTTCTTAAAGACCGAGGGCTAAGGCTGGGTATTCCTTTTGTAATTTCACTTACGGTGATAATGCCCTTGGCATACTATCCTTCTTTTTTAATGACTGGTGCCACTAATGATTTTTTCTCTTACTGGATGGGTTGGTCATGGTTTAGTGGACCAGCTTGGTTCATATCGATGCTACTCGTTTTCAACCTGCTCGCAGTTGTCTGCTTTTGGGTTTTCTCAAACTCAACAATCGCTCTTCCTGCAATCGTATTCACAAATCCGCTGGTTTTCTTTTTAACCCTGTTGACATTATCATTGGCAGGTTTTATTCCGTTGCTGTATTTGTTTGGACCGTTCCATTGGATTGCTTTTGGGCCACTGTTAATAGGCCAGGGATGCCGTTTCATTTTGTATCCAGTTTATTTTTTTGCAGGCGTTGCTGTGGGCGCCTATGGGTTAGACAAAAGTATTCTTGCGCAGGAAGGGCCACTTTCAAGGCAATGGTTTTTTTGGTTGATTGCTTCGATATTTAGTGCCTTGTTTTTTTTGATCACTTTTGCGAGCGTGCACCTCGATCCAACTGCGAAATGGGCTGCCCCTGAGGGATGGGTGAAATTGGGATTTTCTATGACCCTTTATTGTACGACCGTAAGTATTACCTTCATTGCTTTGTTCCTTCGATTCGCCAACAATCGATATTCAATCATTGATAACCTTTGTGATAATGCTTACGGTATCTACTTGGTTCATTACCCATTTATCGTCTGGTCCCAATACTCATTAATCAGCTCATCGATGCCCGCAATTTCCAAGGCATTGATTGTATTTATCGTAACTCTGGGGCTAAGTTGGGGAACTAGCGCATTGCTTCGGTCAATTCCCGGCGTTCGTAAAATCCTATAAGTTGGGCTTTGATTAAAACCCAAGTTCTAATGGTATTGATTAATCTTGCCTTAAATGCCGATATTAACATTAGCATCCAAGTTTTCAATTGTATCAAACAGTTGAAAGCGGCTATAATTATGAAGGTAGTGATCCCGCCTAAGAATTTAGGACCGTAAGCCATGCCAGAAATAAAAGGTTGCACAAGTTTTCGTAAAGCAGAAACAAAAAGCCGTCGCGAATTCATGAAGATAGGCGCCCTCGGAATGGGTGGTCTTTCCCTTCCCTCGCTGCTTCAGGCGGAACAAGCTGCTGGCATAAAAAAATCGCACAAAGCGGTAATCATGATTTACATGGCGGGTGCGCCACCGCATCAAGATATGTACGATCTTAAGATGAATGCGCCTGCTGATATTCGTGGTGAATTTAAACCGATCAACACCAATGTTCCCGGCGTCCAAATTTCTGAACATCTGCCCAAGCTGGCCTCCATCATGGACAAGCTTGTGCCCTTGCGTTCGGTTTATGGTTCACCGAGTGGTGATCATGATTCCTTTATTTGTTACACCGGTCGTACGGTAAAAAACCAACCTCAAGGCGGCTGGCCTTCGCTTGGCTCATCGATTTCAAAAATACTTGGTTCCAGTAATAATTCAGTTCCACCTTTCATTGGGCTGGCCCCCACTGCTGGCCATCCGCCTTATGGTTCACCCGGTCATCCAGGATACCTCGGCATTGCCAACGCTGCATTCAGGCCCTCCGGCCCAGTAAAAGATAACATGGTGTTGGATAGCATTAAATCTTCGCAACTTACTGACAGGCGATCGTTGCTTTCAAGTTTTGATGCAATGCGCAGAGATCTAGATTCCCGTGGCTCAATCGATGCCATGGATTCCATCAGCCTTCAAGCACTTGAAATACTTACTTCCAGCAAGCTGATGGATGCGTTGGATCTTTCGAAGGAACCCTCTTCCGTTCGTGAAAAGTTTGGCAAGGGCGACCCAAAAAACTATGGTGATGGCGCACCACGAAACCTAGAACACTTTTTAATGGCACGCAGGCTCATCGAAGCAGGCGCACGGGTGGTGACCCTTAATTTTGGCCGTTGGGATTTCCATAGCAACAACTTCAGCGAATGTAAAAACACCCACTTCCCCATGTTCGACCATGCGATGCATTGCCTGATTACTGATCTTCATCAACGGGGGTTGGATAAAGATGTTGCTGTTGTTGCCTGGGGCGAATTTGGCAGAACGCCAAGAATTAACAAGGATGCTGGCCGTGATCATTGGCCACAGGTTGGTGGTGCGCTACT
>CAMDHK010000180.1 GCA_945897965.1 Candidatus Kuenenia stuttgartensis
CAAATGTTGAAGTCGATGAAAGTTGTAACCGAGTGGGTTGAAATTGAAATCCCCATCAAGGAAACAACAAAACTCAGAACTAAGACTCCACTTCAAGTTTATGATGACAAAGGATACATCAAAAAATACAGTCCTGAAGAACTTAAAACGCTCAAAGGTAGCAACCCTGCCCTTCCGGGATATGAAGTAAAATTAGATGAGTTAACCCCGGGCGCAGTTGTTGAAGTTACCCTAAATAGATCCCCAGGAAATAAAGATGATAAGAAAGATGATGATAAGGTTTTTGCTACCATGATCATGGTCATAGGCAAAGATGCTACATTCAAGCCACCTGTCGACAATTCAAAAGCCAAGAAGAAGTAGCATCTACTAAACCTCAACTGAGAACTTAAACACAAGTAAAAGAAGGGCGGAGAGCCTTACTCGCTTGCCTTTCTGAGGGGTTAGAGAGCAAGGTGGCCGGAGATATAAAACAACGAAATCATGGGAAATGTGCTAATGATAGAGACGGAAAAGCCCCCCAAAACATCTACCCATCTTTTGATAAAAAAAGTGGTATAATAACACTGAAAGGAAATCTAACAATGGCTACGGTTACAATTTTAGAAGCACAATCTACACTTTCAGATCTTATCCACAGGGCAACCCTTGGTGAAGAAGTAGTTATAACTGAAAACAACATGCCCATAGCCCGGCTTGTTCCGGAATCGGTTTTACCTTTGAAGAAACCCCGCCTAGCTGGAACTCTTCGAGGAACCGTGCTACATATGGCGCCAGACTTTGACGCGCCGCTTGAAGATTTCAAGGAGTACATGGAGTGAGGTATTTATTAGATGCCCACGCCCTGATATGGTTCGTTGATCAGGATCATCTGTTAAGCCCCAATGCGCATTCGATAATGTCAAACTCAGCCAACGATTTGGTTTTAAGTGCTGCAACGATTTGGGAAATAGGTATCAAAGTTGGTTTGCAAAAATTGCCTCTATCAATGCCCTTTAAACAATGGATGAACAAAGCAATTGCGGATCTTGGATTAGTTATTCTGCCAATCACCGTGGAATACATCGACAAACAGATTGGGCTACTTCATCACCATCGGGATCCATTTGACCGCATTTTGGCTTCACAAGCGGTTGTCGAAGGAATACCACTCCTTAGCAAAGACGCAACTTTCGATAACTATGGCGTTGTGCGTATCTGGTAAAAAATATCCATGCGTTATGTATTGTCTAGAAAACTGATTGTCTCCCCTTACGGGCGCAGTTGTTGAAGTTACCCTAAATAGATCCCCCGGAAATAAAGATGATAAGAAAGATGATGATAAGGTTTTTGCTACCATGATCATGGTCATAGGCAAAGATGCTACATTCAAGCCACCTGTCGATAATTCAAAAACCAAGAAGAATTTGTATCTACCAAACCTCAACTGAGAACTTAAACACAAGTAAAAGCGAGAACCGTCTTATTACCTTTTTATTGATTAGAAGTTTAATACTCAAATCGCACTACCACTCTTGATTAAAAGTAATGTTTCCAATTCGACAATGAAAGTGAGACAAAGTGGTAAAAAGCACTGTTTTTTCACTACACTAATCTAGTGTGATGTAATCAGTTTTCTCAGAAATGTATATGAACGAGCCTTCCACAATACCCGAAAATAAACAACCTCTTCCAGGCAAAGGGGAAGTTCGTACACTCATCACAAAATTGCTCGAAGTAAAGGAAATGCACAAGGTTGCTGAAGCCCTAGCGAAGGGCCAAAGCGCAACCGTTGATGGGTGTTGGGGGTCTTCTGCTTCCATGGTGGTTGCAGCTTGCGCAAGTAGAATTAAGCACAATATCCTTATCGTGTTATCACACCCCTCAGATTTAGAATTCTGGGCATCAGAGCTAGATACTTTCAGCGGGTTAGAAACAAAGATTTTTCCCGCAGATGATGATTTCGCAGGGAAGTTCAGCAACAAATCCGAAGCGGCATGCGCAAGGCTTAGGCTCGCTTTATCACTCAATATCCCAACCAAACCCTCGATTGTGCTTGCTTCAATTCCCTCACTGTTACAACCATTGCCCAGTATTGAACAACTTGCGAAATCGAGTTTTCCCCTGAAGAATGGCACAACCATTCCCCCAGAAGATTTAACCAAATGGCTTGTCAAGCATGGTTATGATCCAACAGAAGCAGTGGTTCAACCAGGGCAGTTTTGCAAACGGGGAGGCATTGTTGATATTTATTCACCAGGAAGTGAACTGCCTCTTCGTCTTGAATTCTTTGGCGATGAAATCGAATCACTAAGAAATTTCGCCCCAGAAACCCAACGCAGTCTCGATGTGGTGCAGTCTTCTGAAATCATGGCAATGACCTTTGAAGAAAAAGGCACCCTTCCCAATGGTCATCTGGTGGATTATCTAGGTACCGCAACGGTAATCATGGTTGAACCGGAAGAGATACAAGATCAAGGTCGGCATTACCTTGACCGCATGGGGAACATCCGTGGCTTATTTACGATGCAGGGTGCATTTAAAATCTTGGCAACCAAGCCCAGCTTACTAGTAGCTGCTATGCCCCGCCATAGTGCAGAAATTTCCTACTCCATGAAAGTTGAATCCGTCGAGCGCTTTACAGGGGAAGTAGCAAAAGTTAAAACCGAACTGGATCATGCTGCAAGCAGTGATGATGTAGTTTTAGTTTGTGCAACAGAAGCAGAAGCCCATCGATTACATGAAGTGCTAACTACATCACAAGTGGCAGCGCAAGGCAGGCTCTCTTTAGATGTGGGGCTAATACGAAAAGGCTTCAGGCTTGTAGGGGTAAAAAAGGACAGGCATATTCTGGTGCTTGGCGCTCAAACATTATTTCGCAGAGATGAAGTTGTAAGACCGCACGCCTCCGCAAGAAAACTTGAATCACGGGCAATCGATAGCTTTCTAGACCTTTCGCCTTCAGATTTAGTCGTGCACATCAGCCATGGTATCGCCAGATATCTCGGCATGGAACTCCTTGAAAAGAAAAAGAATCCCACCAGTGATTCAACCAACCCCGCCAACATGGTCATGGAAGAACATCTGATATTGGAGTTTCGAGACAAAGTAAAAGTTTATGTTCCTGTATCGAAGATAGATCTGGTGCAAAAGTATGTTGGTGGCGGGAAACAAGAACCGGAGTTATCAAAGTTTGGTGGCACAGGTTGGAACAGTCGTAAGTCTAAAGTGCAAGCCGCAGTAATCGATCTGGCCTGCGAAATGATTCAAATGCAAGCGGTTCGAGAATCGCAGACGGGTAATGCATTCCCGCCTGATACCGAATGGCAAAAAGAATTCGAAGCTGCATTCCCCTATCAAGAAACGCCCGATCAACTCGCATCGCTTACAGAAATCAAAGCAGATTTAGAACGCGCAAAGCCTATGGACAGGCTTATTTGTGGCGATGTAGGGTATGGAAAAACTGAACTTGCAATCAGAGCAACATTCAAATCAATTGATAATGGGAAGCAGGTTGCGGTATTGGTGCCTACCACAATACTTGCAGAGCAACATCTTCGCACCTTTACACAGCGAATTACAGGCTACCCCTTTGTAGTTGAATGCCTTAGCAGATTCAGAACACCTTCCGAGCAGCGAGATATCATCGCAAGGCTAGGAACAGGCAGCGTAGATATCGTAATAGGTACGCATCGGCTGCTAAGTGAAGATGTAAAATTCAAGGATCTTGGATTGGTAATCATCGATGAGGAGCAACGGTTTGGGGTGGAACACAAAGAGAAACTGAAAAGGCTACGCGAGAAAATCGATATTCTCACCATGACAGCAACACCCATACCCAGAACCTTGCATCTGTCCCTTCTAGGAATAAAGGATATAAGCAATCTTGAAACTCCACCTGTGGATCGTCATGCAATTGAAACGCGCATTATCCGTTGGGATCCAGAGTTAGTGAGGCACGGAATACTAAGAGAGATGAACCGTGAAGGACAGGTATACTTTGTACATAATCGAGTGCATGACATCCACAAAGTTGCAGACAAACTGAAGAAGCTAGTTCCTGAAGCAGCCTTTGCAATTGTGCATGGGCAGATGAAGGAAGCAGAACTCGAAGAAAACATGGTAAAATTTCTGACTCGTAATGCAGATGTTTTGATTGCGACAACCATCATCGAAAGCGGATTGGATATTCCCAATGCGAACACGATTTTTATCGATGAGGCGGATATCTATGGCCTAGCAGATTTGCACCAACTAAGAGGCCGGGTAGGTAGGCAGCAGCGCAGAGCATATGCCTACATGCTTTTGCCAACGGATAGGGTTCTAAGCCCGGATTCAGGTAGAAGATTAAAAGCGATTGAAGAATTCACCGAGTTAGGGGCTGGGTTTAAAATCGCATTGAGAGATCTAGAAATCCGAGGCGCAGGAAACATATTGGGAACCCAACAAAGCGGGCATATCGCTTCGGTAGGATATGAAATGTATTGCCAACTGTTGGAAAACGCAGTGCGGGAAATGAAGAATCAGCCATTACGAACCCCGCTGGAAGTAAACATCGATTTGGAATGGCCCGCATTTCTTCCAAGGGATTATGTAACAGGTCAGAAGAATCGGATCGAGGTGTATCGAAGGTTAGCACGCATCAGGCAGTTAGAAAAACTGATAGATTTCCGCACCGAATTAAAAGACCGGTTCGGGAAGATTCCCGCAGTTTCAGAATGGCTTGTAAGGCTTGCTGAAGTACGAATTCTTGCTGCCAAATGGCAAATAAGTCAGATCCATATTGAAAGGCCACCAGCGGGAATAACAGGGCCTATTGATCTGGTTTTCACCTACAGAAATGCCAAGCGGGCGCAGACCGTTGCAAACAAAAGCAAAGGTCGGCTTAGGGTGGTGGATTCTGAGAATATTTACTGCAGGCTGAGGCCCAATGAGGATAAGCCTGAGAAGTTGTACAAATTACTGCATGAGCATTTACAATCGTAATGCCTATCTGCACCCTTCAAGAATTTGCAAATAATGTTGCCTGACAATTTTCTGATGCCTTGAAAGTGTTTCTTGAAAAGCGACAAGCTCGAAACCCAATCTTCGGGCTAGCTTGGTTACTTCATCAGTTTTTTCAGGGATGGTATCAATGGCAAGATTTTTGACAATTCGTAACCTTGCCTGAACTCGAAAGAGAAAATCATAAGCACTGGTTAGCTCGAAATGTTCGGTAGCTGAAACCAAACCACATAACTTCATTGCTTCGAGTGCAGACCAAACATTGGAATGCCTTATGGAGGAATGACTTGCTCCAAAGCGAATTTGCAATAATTCGACGAGGAACTCAACATCGGCCATGCCTCCGATTCCTCGTTTCAAATCCCCGGGATTTCGACTAGCTATTAGGCGTTCCCGCATGGTTTTCATTTCGTCAATAAAGGTGCTTTGCCAGGGAACCATGCAAACTGCATTATTAACAACCGCAGAAACATCGTTGGCAAAAGATGAATCGCCATGAACAACTCGGGCCCGCGAAAGCATGAGCCTTTCCCAAAGCTGAACATTACCAGAATCGTGATAATATTTCTGGAACTCTTGGATGGGGATGACAAGGCTGCCTGATCGCCCTGTGGGTCGCAATCTAAAGTCCAATTCATAGAGCCTGCCCAAAGGTCCGTGATTACTTAAGGTTTTACTGATCCTTTGAGTGAGTTCGATAAAAAAGGAATTATTATCGGATTGCTGTTCATCAGGATTTTGAATGTTGGCCTTCTGCGGTTTGCCTTCGCCTTCATAAAGAATGATCAAATCAAGGTCGCTGTGGTAATTGATTTCTCTGCCGCCTAGTTTTCCGAGGCCAACAATGGCATATCTACAGGGTTTCCCAGTCCTTGGGCCAACAGAAAGAAGCGGTGGGCCAAACTTTAAAACCATGGAATTCATTTCAATATCAGCCACGGTGGAAAGAACCGTTTCAGCCAGGTCGCTAAGAGAAGCAACCATTAGGCGGATAGGATCTTTGCCAAGAATATCGCGCACCCCAATTCTAAGAAGTTCCTTATCTTGAAAGCTATGAAGGATTGGATCGAGATCGGTAGCGTTTTTACAAAGGTCAGCCAGTTCGTGTTTGAGTTCAGAAAGTTTTCTGGGTTGGTCGAGCACTAGGGAATCGAGAAGCTCATCAATCATGCCTGGGTTATTGGTAAGGATTCCTGAGAGGAACTGGCTCCAGGCGCAAATATCGACATAGAGTTTAAGGCTTGGAGGGTTAAAACTGAAGAGTTCCCAGAGGATGGTTTTTGCGCCCAGAGATGCAGTAACTTTTTCAAGATTCATAAGAGCCATGTCTGGATCTGGTGTTTCTCGCAGGCTTTTCAATAAAGCAGGGGCAATAGAAGCAAGGAAGTGTCTGCATCGTCTGGTTGAAAGGAACGGTGCTGATTCCTGAGCCAGAAGAAGAAGATTCTGATAAGCGACATCGATATTTTTAAAGCGATACTTTTCCAAAGCAGCGCGGATCAAATCGGGTTCGGGGTTGGGATCGAGAATGATATCTGATTCGGGCTCGGATTGATCCGCATCTCCGGAGAAAGTCTGATGCAAAAGGTGTTCAAGAATTCTATGCGTAAGCGAGGTGCGATCTTTATATTCTTCAAGGAATAACTCTCTGGGAGATTTATGCCCCTCAGAAAAGTATCCCATTCTTTGTGCAAGCTTGTTGAGTTCATCCTCTTTATCTGGGAGCTTATGTGTTTGCAGATCAAACAATACTTGAAGGCGATGCTCGGTTTTTCGCAAGAAACGATAAGCATCATCAAGGACTCGAGATTCTTGATCTGTCAGGCAGCCCTCTTTTTCAAGTGCAAGCAGAGCCTTCAAGGTGTTTCGTTCGCGAACCATGGGAAGATCACCACCATTGAGTAGCTGAAGAAACTGAATGGTGAACTCAATATCCCGGATCCCACCCCTGCCGGTTTTAACCTCGGTTTGTTCAAGGCCCTGCTTGGATGTTTGTAGCTCGATTCTGCGTTTAAGCGCTTTGATTTCGTTGATTTCAGCAAATGAAAGATACCTGCGATAGACAAAAGACTCGATCGATTTAATAAAAGCCGCACCGAGATTGAAATCGCCCGCAACAGTACGAACCTTGATAAGGGCCTGCCTTTCGAAAGTTCTACCCAGAGTGTCATAGTAGGCGAGAGTGCCCTCAAGAGAACGAGCCAACGGCCCGCGCTGCCCTTCCGGGCGAAGCCTGAGATCAACCCTATAGCAAGTGCCCCTGTCGGTATGCGAGGAGAGCAGCCTGACAATTTCGGAAGCAAGCCTGCTAAAGAATTCGGAGTTATCAATGGGAGTCCCGCGAGAGATTTTAGTAATCCCATCGTCATCATAAACAAACATGAGATCGATATCGGAAGAATAGTTAAGCTCTTCACCGCCTAGTTTTCCAAATGCCAAAATGCAACAAGATGCGGGAAGATCGGAGGCATTAAAGGGTATGCCATATCTGCGTTCGAGGGTTTTGCGTGCGAGGATCATGGCAACTTCAAGGGCAGCCTCTGCAACTTGAGAGATATCCCTAGTAACTTCTTCAAGAGGCCTATTGCGAAGAATATCATTGCCCCCGATTCTAAGAACCTGCCTTTGCTTATATCTGCGCAATGCCCTAAGAACTGAAGCATCATCAGGATTTTTATCAACCTCTGCTTGAAGCTCGTGCACCAGTTGTTCTCTGGATGGAGTTTGATGCAGAGGCACGCCAAGCATATCAATGCAATCTGGATAAGAGATCAAAAGATCGCTGAAGGATTGGCTAGTGCTGAAAATTTGAAGGAGATCAAGGAGAGTGCCCGACTTATCGCCTAGAATCAAATCCCAGTAAGGCTTGGAAGTCGATTGGGAAAAGAAGCGCTCCAGATTATTGAGCGAACGATCTGGGTCTGGCAAAGTAGGCAAAAGCTCTTTGATACTATTGTGAAGCAAAAGGAAAGAATCAGAGTCGAGATGTTTTGCAAGAAGGGAAAGATTTCTTTGGGCACGAATAGGATCGGAGTGCTTGAAATTATTTAGCCAATCAAACTCAGGATTCGCAGGGCTATTCATAAGTTTGCAGTTTCAGTTTAAGAAAGCCTTTTCATGAGATTACTTCAAGCGATTTCCTGCCTGCAGCAGGAGTAACGCTGGGTTTCGCAATCGTAGCCTCACGGGAAACTAAAGCTGCCCCGGAAACTTCGTCCGTTACGATCCTGCCAAAAAGGGTAAAAGCAGTGGCATCTTCAATTAGCACCTTCACAGTATTTCCAATCAATCTATCATTACCATCAAAAACTGTGATGTGATCGGTCATGGTATGGCCTGTAAGTTGTCGAGGGCCATCAGGATGCTTGATAGCTAATTTACTAGGGCCTTCAACCAAGATATCAACAACAGATCCGATTTTAGCACGATGATCGATAAGGCTATTGGCATCTTGAAAAGCGAGAAGATCATTGTTTCTACGCTTTTTAGTGGCATCGCTAATATCATCAGGGTAAAGATCGTCAGCTTTAGTACCCGGCCTGGTACTATATTTAAAGATGTAGCTATTTTTGAACATGCTCTTTTCAACCAGATCACAACTGCGCCTGAAAGATTCTTCGGTCTCACCACAAAAGCCAACAATAAAATCACTAGAAATCGCAACGCCAGGAACTTTCTCTCTGCAGCGCTGTAGCATC
>CAMDHK010000181.1 GCA_945897965.1 Candidatus Kuenenia stuttgartensis
TGAAGATCGAGTTCGCTTAGCCCATGTTTAGACATAAGTCGAACAAGGTCACGAATCGTTTCGACCTCGAAGGGGTTCGTTTTACTGTTAGGTTTTTCAGCCACCTGCAACTCCTTTCAAAAGAGCATCCCTGATTAAAGGGTAAAAAACTTATGCGATGATATTATCATCGAGTTCTCTGGAAATTCCAGTCAGATATTCGGCACCCGAGGAAGTTACCAGAATATTATCTTCAATTCTGACCCCACCCCAACCCGGAAGATAAATTCCCGGTTCGAGAGTGAAGACCATACCAGGCTCGAGAACCGTCTCAGAACCAGGCCTTAACCATGGGGCTTCGTGTATCTGTAAACCAATGCCATGCCCTAAGCCATGTCCAAAATACTCTCCAAACCCCGCTTCTGCAATCAATTGTCTTGCAGCACGATCAACATCGAGTACCTTAACCCCGGGTTTGATGGAGTCAAAGGCAGCTTTTTGAGCCTTTTGCACCACCGAGTAAATCTTTCGCAGTTTATCTTTAGATTCAGCCTGCCCAATTGTTTTACTAAAATTATGTGTGTCAAGAACCCGGGTCAAGTCGCTTTTGTATCCACTAGGGCTACTCGCGCCCCAATCTACCAGCAAAAGGCTTTCATTCCCAATGCAATGTTGGGAGGGAATTGCGTGGGGAAGTGCAGCGTTTAATCCCGCAGCAACAATAATTGGGAATGCAGCGCACTGCGCGCCCATCGAACGCATCAACCGTTCTAGTTCATCTGCAACATTTTTTTCGGTTTGCGAAGTTGAAAGCGATTTAGAAAGCGAGGTGAAAGCATCCTGCGCCATCTTTATAGCTTCGCAGATGGCTTCGATTTCGATGGGTTCTTTAACCATGCGCTGGGTTTCAACCCGTTCCCGGGTGGCGAGCCAACTGCACTCGGGTAATATTTCTTTCAGCGATTCAAAGTCGGAAACGGTAAGCACTTGGCATTCAAAACCAATTGATAGCCCCTTGATAGAGCGAATGGCTTCAGCAACCATGTCGAGAGTTTTTTTTGTGGGCGGCCTGATGATCGCTTCCAGCCCTGGGCATTCATTCTTGATTTGTTCGGTGAAGCGGGCATCAGAAACTAGAATGTCTTTGTTTTTTGAAACCACCAGATGGCTGGCTTCCCCCTTGAACCCAGTTAGGTAGGTGACATTGGCAACCCCACTGATTAGGTAGGCATCGATGCCATCTTGTGCAAGTCTTGCCCTTAGGCGATCGCGCCTTGCATTTGCATGGATATGGGGGTTCATGGTCATCCTTCTTGGGGCCCGTTTCGAAACTCTGCGACCAAAAGATCATGCATATGACCATTAGTTGCAAGGCTTTCTGGTTTAAACGGGCAGTAGGGTGAGCCATCGACCCGGGTGATTTTTCCACCCGCCTCATTCACGAGAACGATACCTCCTGCAACATCCCAGACATGATTATCAAAAGCATAAAACACATCGCATCTTCCGGAGGCGATGTACGCTAGATTAAGCGCAGTAGAACCAATCCTGCGAACCGCCTGGCTTCTGTGCGAGAAATGCTTCCACCAACTGAAAAGATGCTCCATGCCTCTTGCATTGTAAGGAAAACCGGTGGTGATCATCGCTTTACCAAGGGATGTGATCGAGCTGGTTTTCAGGGGTGTGTCATTTACAAATGCGCCTAGCCCTTTGGCTGCATGAAACATTTCGTTTCTGGAAGGGTCGTGGACCACGCCAACGACCATCTCGCCCTGATAATAAAGCCCAATAGAGATAGCGTAAAGGGGAAGATCGTGAACATAGTTGGTTGTGCCATCGATGGGGTCAACAATCCAAGTGGGCGGCGCATTGGGGCCTGGGTCTTTTTCGCCGTTGCCATCTTCTTCGCCTAGGAAATCATGATCGGGGAAAAGATTTTTGAGATGCTCGTAGATGACTTTTTGGGAGGCGGTATCCGCATCGGTGACAAGATCGTAAAGCCCTTTTTCACGGACAGAGAAGTTCTGCCTCATGGAAAGCAGTAGATTAGAAGCTATTTTAGCAGCCTCGCACGCTCCTTTTTTCCATTTCAACAGATCGCTCATGCGTGTACCTTCCAATGGTAATACGATCATTAAGTAACTAAGTTTAAGATATTGTTTTCTAAAGAAAAGTGCCAACAATTCCCATCGAAAAACCCATGCGAGTTTTTGAATGAATAAGGCCCCCGGTGTTTGAACCGAGGGCCTTGTTTTTGTTCATCCTGTCAATTCTAAAAGAATGACTAGATAAGCTGGGTCTTGCCGGGGACTGCTACAGTCCATTCTGGAAGAACCGTGTCTTTGTTGAAGTTTTCAGGCATCAACCGTTGCTTGGAATTCAGGGCTTGTTCCCATGAGATTTCCTTGCCTGTATACGCTGACATACGGCCAAGAACTGCGGTAAGCGAGCTCTCGGTGACTGTCTTGAGTTCGTTCAAAGGTTTGCCTGCACGAATGCTCTCGATTAAATCGGTATGTTCCTGAACATAAGGATCAACGCCCCTTTGCTGATTCTTAGCAACTGCTGGCTTGCCATTGATGGTGTAGGTGTTGACTTGGCAAGAGCCTTTGGTTCCTACCACAGCTTCGGAAACACTGTTGGCACAGTTACTGATCTGCCTGCACATGGAATGCACATGAACGCCATTCTGGTATTCAAAATCGATCGAAAAGAAATCGAAGATGATGCCATACTTGGGGTCGTTTCGGGTGCGATGGCCCATGCCTACGGCTTTGATGGGGTGGCCACGCAATACCCAGTTCATTACATCGATGTTATGAACATGTTGCTCAACGATATGGTCACCACAAAGGTAGGTGTAGTTATACCAGTTGTTGAGTTGGGCTTCAGCGGGTGTCATGCCTGGTTTTGGATCACGGGACCAAAGGATACCTTGGTTCCAATAGCAACGGCCACCAACGATGTCACCAATCGCGCCTTCGTGAAGTTGCTTGATGGTTTCGATGTAGGCCGCTTGATGCCTGCGTTGGGTGCCTGCAACAATACCAAGTCCGCTGGCATTGGCTTCATCGTAAGCAGCCAAGCAATCGCGAGCTGTAGGGCCGTCTACGCAAACGGGCTTTTCGGTAAAGATATTCTTCTTGGCTTTAACCGCAGCCATGATGTGGATAGAGCGAAACCCAGGAGGGGTTGCGAGGATGACATAATTGATCTTTGGATCGTTCATGATTTTCTGGTAGGCATCAACTCCAGAATGAACTTTGTCATCTGCGATTTCTACTTTGTTGTTAAGTTCTTTAACTTTTGGATCATCCTTGGCAATGCCTTTCAAGCGAGCTTGAAGGCCCTTGGCTTGGGATTCAAAAGCATCTGCGACGGCATGAATGGTGACATTGCGTGCAGAATTCAAGACGTTATGTGCAGCGCCGCTACCACGACCACCGCAACCTACCACGCCTACGCGGATTTCGTCGCTACCTTGGGCATAAGCGCCTGCGGGAAGAACAGCGTTGAGGGCAATGCCCCCTGCAGCAGCCATGGTGCTGGTCTTGATAAAGTCTCTTCGATCGGAAGCGCCTTGTTTCTTACTCATTTCGGATCTCCAATAGGGGAAAGGACTGAAAGTACAAATATAAACTCATGAAACTAGAAACGAACTAATCACTTTGTTTGGTTACCTTGGATCGGAGGGACAAGAGGTTTTCCTGCTCTTCGACTGGCCTAACAACTCGGAAGCCTACGAATTCCGCACTGGTAAGCCACCAGATGCTCTGGGGGCGTTGCGGATCAAGCTTGATCCAGGTTTTGTCGGAACCCCTGCGGCCCGAACTTCGAAGGCCTACGGGTTGGTCTGCCCAAGAGCCGCCCCGGGCTACATGCGAAAATCTATTCTGGCTGGGTAATAATACAGGCGCAAGAGTCGCACGATCTTTTGGGAAGGTGCCGTAGGAATCTTTTTTGTAATGATCAATGCACCATTCTGAAACATTGCCATGCATATCGTATAAGCCCCATGGGTTGGGTTTTTTAAGGGCGACCTTGTGCGTAACTTCTTCAGAGTTTGCAGCAAACCATGCGTAATCTGCACTCTTTGCAGGGTCATCACCGAAAGAGTAGGGGGTTTTGGTGCCAGCTTTGCAGGCATATTCCCATTCAGCTTCTGTAGGCAGTCTGTAATTCTTGCCTGTTTTTCTGCTCAACCAACGGCAATATTCCATGGCTGCATGATGGGTGATACAAATAACGGGTTGTCCATCGCGGCCGTGGCCAAAGGTTTCGTCGGCATAGGGTGGAGTGGGTCGGGTGATTGCATCCACGCCTTTGGGGTCAACATCTTTGCCATCGAGCTTGGGTTGGTCTTCGGTTTTCCAGTATTGGTCGTATTCATCCCAAGTGACTTCAGTTTTGCCCATCCAGAAAGATTTTACAGCCACGGGGTGTTGGGGGCCTTCGTCTTCGAGGCGGCCTTTTTCTGCATCGGGGCTTCCCATGAGAAATTCTCCACCTTTAAGGGGAATCATTTCGAATGGAATGTTAGCGGCCCCTATTTTTTCAATGTAGGGTTTGAAGTCTGCTGCGGGTTCTTTTGTAGCTTGTGCCTGCACTGATCTTGAACCAGTTGGTAGGAAAGCTAGCCCTCCTGCCAAAAGAGCGCCGCCTAAGAACCAAACAGATGCGGATATTTTTTTAAGATTTGTTACACTTGATGACATCACAACAACCTTTGTCAAATGGAAACCTTAGGAATGAATGTTACCTTGCTTGCATTAATCGCACTGGCCATTCCTTTCCAGTCGAAAAGCGAGCTTACACTATATCGTTTCAGCCAGCCCCATATGGGAACAAACTGCCAGATAATTCTTTATTCTATGAATATAGAAGAGGCAAGTCGTGGTGCCAATGCTGCTTTCCTACGCATGAAACAACTTGATGGTATCATGTCGGACTACAATCAGGAAAGTGAATTGAGGCAATTATGTGCAAGATCTGGAACCGGGCCGGTTTCGGTGGGAGAAGATCTTTTAAAAGTTCTCACCCGGGCACATGAGGTTTCTGTAATTTCCAACGGGGCATTTGATGTTACTGTTGGGCCGGTGGTAAAGCTTTGGCGAAGAGCCAGAAAAAGTATCCAAATGCCTGATAAAGATGAACTTGAAGCTGCTTTGAAACTTGTTGGTTATCAATCCATGGTGATCGATCCTTTAAAAAAGACAGTCTGGTTGAAAAAAACAGGCATGATGCTCGATCTTGGAGGCATCGCCAAGGGGTATGCTGCGGATGAATCCTTGAATGTGCTTAAAAAAATGGGAATAAGCTCGGCTTTGGTTGCGATGGGTGGTGATGTTGCATTGGGAGACCCGCCGCCCAATGCCAAGGGCTGGAAAGTCGGAATCGCACCTGTTTTGGAAGAGGGCGACGCAGCAAGCAGGTATATGTTGCTTGCTAATTGCGCTGTTTCCACCTCGGGGGATACTGAGCAGTATGTTGAAATTGGCGGGAAAAGATATTCGCATTTGGTGAATCCCCAGACGGGGATTGGGCTGACGGAAAGAATTTCTGTATCCATCGTCGCCCCACATGGGATAGACTCGGATTCTCTTACCAAAGTGGTAAGCATTCTGGGGGTTGCTAAAGGAATGGAATTAGCAGCTAAAGTACAGGGAATCTCATGCAGGGTGGTTACCAGAAAAAACGATCTTCTTGAAGTCAAGAAGAGTGAAAACTTCCCTACTGTTCACGAAAATCCCAAACAAGGAAAAGGAAATTAAATCATGGCAATGAATCGCAGAGAGTTTTCAGCGTTGGCAGCAGGCACCCTTTTAACCGGGGTATCTAATGCTGCAGATCCACTTCCTGGCCAAACCAAGAACACCAAGTTTGCAGTGAATGTTGAAATGTGGTGGTCTAAGGAAAAAGAGTTTACCAAGAGGTTGGAGAATGCCGCTGCACTTGGTTTTAAAGCTGTGGAATTCTGGCCTTGGCGCAATAAGAACATTCCTGCAGTGATTGAAACTTGCAAGAAGCATGGTATTAGCATTACCCAGTTTACTGCTTGGGGTTTTACTCCCGGTTTGAACGATCCTAAAAATCATTCAAAGTTCTTGGAAGAAATCGAAGCATCCTGCGAAACAGCGAAGAAGCTGGATTGCAAGATGATGACTGTGGTTGGGGGCAATGACATTAAAGATGTAAGCCAAGAAAAGATGCACGAAAATATCATCGAGGGGCTTAAAAAAGCTGCTCCGATTGCTGAAAAGCATGGAATCATGCTGATTCTAGAACCCATGAATATCAAGGTGGATCACAAGGGGCATTGCCTATATGGCAGTGTTCCAGCAACGAAGATTATACGCGCGGTGAATAGCCCTAAGGTCAAACTTAACTGGGATCTTTATCACATGTATATAACCGAGGGGAATCTTTTGGAAAACCTAAAGAAGGGCCTTGATTGCGTTGGGTATCTACAAATTGCAGATCACCCTGGTAGAAATGAGCCGGGTATTGGCGAAATCAAATTTGCTGAACTTCTTAAGGGAGTTAAAGAACTAGGGTATAAAGATTACATTGGATTAGAATTAAAGCCCAAGAAGTCCGAGCTTGAGGCAGCGCTTGCTGTGCAAAAAGCGGATAACTGGTAACAAGGGGCTTGAGTTTTAGTTAAACATGTCAGTAATTAAAAAAACGGGGGGCAGTGGCAAAGAAACAGCACTGCCTTCGCACTCTGAGTTTTCCACTAAAACCCTAAATTTTTCGTAATCTTGTTGCTGGGCATCAGACATTTTTATGCTTGATTTTGCCCATTGAAGCAAATTTATGGCTGATTGGGTTTCCTTGGGAAGGTGCTTGAAGTTTTTGTCAGAAATTTCGAGTAGATCATTAGTTTCTTTTTGGATGAAGTAAAAACAGGCTGCAGCTTGGCTAAAGGAGATTTTTCCTTCTTCTAATGCATCAATTACTCTGTTTTTTGAATTCAGTCTGCCCAAAATAACGGCATCTTTTCTATTTAACTGGTCGGTTAGCTTGTTTTCATCTTCGATCATGGATTCGTAATCAGCGATGCTGAATAAATCTCTGAAGAAATCAGCCCAACTTTCGGAACCTGCAAGCGGGGGTGTACCTACCACAATTGTGGATAAGACCAGCGTAGCAATAATCGACCTAGCAGATGAAAACATCAAAGACTTTCAAGAATCAAGCAGTGTAATAGCAACAAGCTATGTTTTTCTGTTTGAAGATTAAATTATCCATTAAGCTTATTATTGTGGTTTCATAAACATTGAGGCCGTTTAAAAACCACTCACATTCTGGCTGGTACACTATACAAAAGAACCAATCTCTCATTTATAGTGGGACAAATTAATTATACTTAACATTTGCATGAAAATATATTTTGTTACTTAACTATACCTTTACTTCAGCAAACTGCAAAGCTTTGTTTGATGTTTAATTGGAGAAACCATTGTGTGGAAACAAAGAATGATTAGCTATTAAGCTATATATAGCTTAGCCTTACAGCGTATTGGCCGGATTCTTTAGAGGTTTTTTTGTTGATTATTTGGGATTATTATTGAGCAAAGGGAATGAAAATGCCAAAGGATAACTTTGAAATGGTACCTTTATTGCCTATTCATACGGATGATTTGGTAACAATGGCTGATGAAACTGGGTTTTTTAAAGAGCATGAAGTACAGGCATTAAGAGAAGTGCTGGACGATTATCATGCGGAAAACCATGTCTATGACCATAAAGCGTATTTATTACAGGATAAAGATCAGAAATTAGGCTTTGTTTACTACGCCCCAGCACCTATGACCGAAGGAACCTGGCAGCTATGGTGGATTGTGGTGCAAAATGACTTGCAGGGGAAGGGGTTGGGCGGGCGTATGCTCAAACAGGTTGAAAAGCATGCTTTAGAACTTGGGGGCAGGGTTTTATTCATTGAAACCTCTTCCCAAGAAAAGTATGACCCCACAAGGAAGTTTTACCTTAAGTATGGCTACCTATTAGAAGCTCGGATGCGGGGTTTCTACGCTGCGGGCGATGATATGATGGTTTATCGTAAGAGTTTGGTGCCTGAATAATCTGATTTTTTTTAACTCTCACAAAAAATATTTTGCAGCAATTCTGCCTCTAGTTCCTTTTAGGTTAGGGTTCGAATTCTTTGTTTTAACAAGGCTGTGCTGCTTTGGGCAGGGCGCCTTTGGTTGACTAGGAAATCCTTGTTTTATAGGGGATTAAGAAAAATGGGAAGTCGCATAATCCCTAGAGAGGGGATAAGCATTAGAGGCTGCGTGCCAAGGCGAGGCAGGGTAAGTGTGGCAGAAGTCGTAGCAAGGTCAAATGGCAGAATCTATCTAACTTGCAAAGATATTTCTAATCTTCACGACCAATTTAACCGATTTAATTATTAACCAAGGCGGAAGAGACATAACCGCTGAAAGTGATTCAAGGCTCCAAGGATGGAGAGTGGATCATGGATGCGGTGAATACTCAACCTTGGTGACTCTTCCTATTTCGGGAAGCCGCGCCTGGAATGATCTCGGGGACGGAGATCATTGTGGATGACGGAATGTTGGTGTGTGCCGACATAAAGGTCTGATTGCCTAATACAAAATGGCCAGGCCG
>CAMDHK010000182.1 GCA_945897965.1 Candidatus Kuenenia stuttgartensis
CGATATCAAGCATGCCCTCGGTCGCGACTATACCGATGCAAATGAGGTGGATGATTCTAAAAGCAAAGGATCTGGCCCATGTTTTTTTGAAGATAATACCAACTAAAATTGCAAGCTGGCCAAGTACCACAAATGCAACAAAGGCAAGATGGAGAATGACCAGCGCATCTGCAAGAAAGGAATAATACATGATTTTAGAATAGCACCGGTTTGCCAAGTTTTCTTCGAATTACGCTGAATTGCCCCATGTGCATTAAAGTATGGTTAGAGCAAAGTAGCAAAAGTTTTCCGAGGGTAGGGGCCTTTGCAGCAAGCCTTCCAACCGTTGGTTTATCCAAGTCTGCATCTTTAATTTTTCGCAAAGCTGTAAGAGTAGCCGATCGCGATTCTTCCATCATCTTCAGATATTGGGCCTTGGTTAAAAATCCTGCATGGCTCTGTTTGGTAGTCGAATCACGGCTATGAGTTGCTTCGAATTCTGGTGTTAGAATTGGATAGGAAACATCAGGAAGGTTATTAACAGTCATTCTTTCAGCGGAAATCAAATGCCCTACCTGCCAAGCTATATGATTAGCCCCTTCTACCGGACAAACCAGCAGGTCAGCATCAGATAAATCAGAAAGGAACATGGAAAGCATTTGCCCGGTGGATTCCAAAGCAGAAGCTGTAATTTCAATTGCGTTCATTGCGTTTCCTCTGAGGGTAAAAGTTAGAAAAGGATCATAGCATGAAATCTAACAAATCAAAGTGTCCAATTCCAAGAATACATTTCTTCAAGTTGTGTGTGCTCGGTAAGGTTGAATTGCAGTGGTGTAACGGTGATATATCGATCTCTAAGTGCAGCGGTGTCGGTTTCTGGGGTTGGATTAGGGCAAGTGAAATCGGCCCCTAACCAGAAATAAGTTCTACCTCTGGGATCGGTGCGTTTATCAAAGCGTTCTTCGTAGGTAGAGGTGTTTTGAGGTGCAACACGAACTCCAAGAACCGGTCCATTTTCAAGGCTGGGAATGTTGACATTAAATAAGGCGCCTGGTGCGGGCTTTTTGTTGATTATTTGTTCTACGATTTGCCTCGCCAAACCTGCACCCGTGTTAAAATCCAGAGGCCTAGGCTTGGTGTATTCCAATGAACAAGCAATACTGGTGATACCAAAAAAAGCACCTTCAATTGCAGCAGCAACCGTTCCAGAATAAAGCACATTAATACCGGCGTTAGAGCCAGCGTTCAACCCGCTAACAATAAGATCAGGCCGATAGCCGAGGAGTTCTCTTAAAGCGAGTTTAACACAATCTGCAGGCCTGCCTTCGACAGCCCAGCCAATGCGAGCCATTTTTTCGTCGTAGATTTCTTGAACCACAATCGGGTTGTTAAGTGTTACCGAGTGGCCCGTAGCACTTTGTTCGGTTGCTGGTGCAACAACCTCGACTGTTCCAATTTTTTGCAGTTCCAAGCGCAATGCCCTAAGGCCTGGAGCATAAATACCATCGTCGTTAGTCAGTAGGATTCGCATTGTCTTCAGGTTCCTTTTCTGTTTCCAAGGCGGACTCGATTTCATTTTCCAGTTTTTTGTGCCTTAGTACATGGTGATAATGTTGCGCAAAGCGATGTGCTTCATCCCGTACATATTGCAGCAAGCGCAACGCAGATGAATGCCTTCCTAATCGGATGGGTTCAGAATCTCCTGGGCGGAAGATCTCTTCATCTTTCTTTGCAAGCGAAATCAGGCAGGGAGGTTCGATGCCCAAAAGCTTAAAAGCATCTAATGCGGCGTTAAGCTGTCCTTTGCCCCCATCGATAAGAATGACATCAGGGAATATTTCTTCGGAATCGCGCTGTTTTCTGAAGCGTCTGAAAACCACTTCTCGAATGGAAGCGTAATCATCAATCCCTTGGACGGATTTAATTCGAAATTTTCTATAACCCGGCTTAAAAGGTAAACCATCAAGGAAGCGCACAAGCGATGCCACTGTCTCGGTTCCCCCCAAATGTGCAATATCAATCCCTTCAATAGTTCTGGGGGTTGTAGCGAGCCCAAGGATTTTTTTTAATCCATTGAGGCCTTTTTTGGGATCGATAGGAAAGGCCCCCGGCTGTACATCGCGTTTATTGTCGCCTCGATCTTCAAGTTTTTCCAGGGATAGGATTTCATCTCGGATTCGTGCTGCTTTTTCAAACAAAAGTTCTTTGCTTGCTGCTTCCATCTCTTTGCGCATTTTTCTAAGGAGCTTCTTTTTACGCCCTTCCAGCACATGAATTAATGATTTGATCTGGGCACGATACTCTTCTTTGGTAACTCGAAAATTGCAAGGTGCGGTGCATTGTCTTATGCTGTGAAGCAGGCAGGGGCGGAACCAGCGCCATCGATTCTCATCGGATTTTATATCGAGGCTACAAGTTCGAAACTTAAATACTCGTTGCAGTATTAGAAGAGCGTGTTTGAGTGCCTTGGAGTTGGTGAATGGTCCATAAAGCCTGACGCCCTTCCTCCGAGGCGAGCGTGTAAATTCGACCCGTGGGAATTCTTCGCGTACCCTTATTTGTAAATAGGGAAAGGTTCTTCCATCTTTTAATGCAGCATTGAACCGGGGCTGAATATCTTTGATTAGCCTAGCTTCAAGAAGAAGCGCATCCACTTCAGTTTCAGCCTGCAGGAATTCGATTTCTTCAATTAAAGGCACGAGGTTTTGGGTTCGGGGATCTTCAGCAGCCGCCTTGGTGAAGTAGTGCGATGCCCTGTTACGGAGATTCTTAGCCTTGCCTATGTAGAGAACAACACCTTTGCCGTCCTTCATGATGTAAACACCAGGAGAGGTAGGGAATGTTTTGACTTTTTCGCAAGGAGGCAGGCTGTTTTCCATCTAACCCCAGTCCAGAAGAAAAATAGAGCAAATTTACCGGGGAAGAATCCGGTCTTTGCCAATCATGGGTCGTAACACTTCTGGAATGATAACAGATCCATCCGCCTGCTGGTTATTTTCTAAGATTGCAACGATTGCCCTCGTAACCGCAACAGCAGTGCCATTGAGCGTGTAGGCGAAGCGTGTACCTTTTTGACCTTGTGATTTGCTGCGAATATTTAATCTTCGTGATTGGTAATCAGTGCAGTTGGAAGTGCTGGTAACTTCGCCATAATCCCCGTCTTTACCTCTACCAGGCATCCAAGCTTCGAGGTCGTATTTACGGTATGCTGGGCCGCCCAAATCGCCGGTGCAGGTGTCGATAACCCTGTAGCAAAGGCCAAGGCCTTGGAATATTTTTTCTTCGATACGAAGAATGTCGAGGTGAATATCTTCAGATTGTTCAGGTGTGCAGAATGCAAACATTTCGACTTTGGTGAATTGATGAACCCTATATAAACCCCTAGTATCTTTTCCGGGAGCACCAGCTTCGGTACGGAAGCAGTGGGAGAGCCCCGCATAGCGCAAAGGCATGTTGGCTTCATCAAGAACTTGATCGCGGTGCATGCCTCCGAGGGTGATTTCTGCGGTGGCAACAAGGCAAAGGTCGGTATCAGCGATTGTGTAAACTTGGCGTTTTTCGGGGTCTGGATCCCGTGGAATAAAACCGATTCCTTCAAGAACTTCGGCTCTGGCAAGATCTGGAGTAATTACGGGGATAAAGCCTTCTTGAACCAAGGTGTTCATTGCGTATTGAACAAGTGCAAGTTCTAGCAATGCACCTTCGTTTTTAAGGTAGTAAAATTTCTGGCCCGCTACAGAAGCGCCTGCTTCGAAGTCTGCAAGTTGCAATGAATCACAAAGCGCAACATGATCCTTTGGGGTGAAGTCGAATTTTCTTGGCTGACCCCAGTGTTTGATTTCTTTATTATCTTCCGCAAGCAAACCAACCGGGGCATCTGGATGAGTCATATTGGGGATGATATTCAGAACGGATTTCAGATTGCTTTCGATTTCTTTTGCTTGCGCTTCCATTGTATTAGCTTGTTCGCGAAGAGCTTTACCTTCGCTAACAAGTTGTTGTTTTATAGTTGGGTCTTTTTCTTTGGGGATGAGTTTGGATAACTCATTTTGTTTTTGTTGGATCGCCTGAATGCTGGAGAGTAATTTTTTTCGTTCGTCATCGATAACGATAACTTTATCTACATCCGCAACAAGGTTACGGTTTTTGCAATTGGATTTGACCGCCTCAAGATTGGCACGAATAAAAGCAGCATCAAGCATGAGAAGTCAGGCCTCCAAAACAGAAATAGAACTAAAACAAGGGTGTTAATCAGGGCCTTTTTTCCATTGGCGTATAGGGTTGATCATTCTTGCCTACAAAGATTTGTTCTGGGCGGAAGATTCGGTTGTTTTTCAATTGTTCGAGCCAGTGGGATGTCCACCCAGCGACCCGGGAAATTGCAAAAATAGGAGTGAACAAATCGCGTGGTATTCCCATGCTTTGATATACAATTCCTGAATAGAAATCCACATTCGGGAAGATGCCTTTTGGCCCTAAAATACCAGTTGCAATCCTCTCGATTTCAATCGCAAGGTTGTAAATTTCAGGCTTGCTGGTTTCCGCAAACATGTGCTCTGCAAGTTCCTGGAGCACCGTTGCCCGCGGATCTTTAACTTTATAAACACGATGCCCAAAACCCATGATTTTCTTTTTGTGCATTACCGCATCTTCAAGCCAACCCTTGGCCTTATCTGCAGTGCCGATTTCTTCAAGCATATCAAGCACTTCTTCGTTGGCACCACCATGGAGCGGCCCAGCAAGAGTTCCTATCGCAGAATTTACAACTGTGAAAGGGTTTGCTAAGGTTGAACCAGTAACCCGACTACTAAAAGTCGATGCATTCATTGTGTGTTCTGCATGAACAATAAGGCAGGCATCAATCACTTTAGTTATCGAAGGAGAAGGCTCTTCTTCGGTAAGCATGTAATAGAAATTTGCAGCATGACCTAAATCATCTCGGGGCGGAATCGCCTCATCGCCACGCCTAAGCCTATGAAATGCCGCAACAATCGTTGGAAGTTTTGCAATCAGCCTGATGACAGCTTCCCAATTTTTTTCAGGATCAGTTCGATCCTTCGTAGGGTAGAACATGCCACATGCTGCAACCCCAGCTTGCAATGCATCCATGGGATGCCCAGATTCAGGAAGGCATTTAAGCAGATCGATGATTTTGTATTTTAATCTGCGATGAACCCGCAGTTGGCTGTCGAAGGTAGCAAGTTGCTTTTGTGTAGGTAGCTCACCTTTAAGGAGGAGCCACGATGTTTCTTCAAAGGAACTTTCCTTGGCAAGGGTTTCGACAGCGATCCCTCGGTACTCAAGTCGCGCTCTTTTGCCGTCAATAAAGCTAATTGCAGATTCCGCGACTGGCACATCAGCCAATCCGGGACGGTATTCGGGTTCCGCCATGGTAGGGCCCCAATTTATTAGGGTGAATCGAAGCATTAATGCATATTTTACACCAATGTTAGTATAGAAAACTTAGAATAAAAGTGGGGTTCGGGGTTATAAAATTGCCCTAAGTGTATGTTGTTTAAAGCTTTAAGTTGGTTGCAATAGTGTATTCTTAATTAAAAAAACAGAAATTTAAGAAGAGGTTAGCGAGATTCATTGCAAGCTAGATCAGTCTACTTAGAATAGAAACATGTCAATTAATAATATTTCCCTTGATGTGATTTCAACACCCGTCAAGCCTGCGCTGCTTTCTCTATCGCCTCCAAGCCTTAAAGCTTGGATCATGGAAAAACAACAACCTGCACACCGCTTGGTGCAAATTCAACAATGGTTGCTCTTAAAACGGTGCATGGCTTTTTCCGACATGAGCGATTTACCCAAATCGTTAAGAGATGACCTAGCTAATACGTTTGCATTGTATTCCGAAGAAATTGAAATTCACAAAATCGCAGAGGATGATACTCGAAAACTAATACTAAAGCTGCAGGATGGTAACCGTATTGAATGTGTGTTGATGAAAGAAGAGAGTCGGAGAACTGTTTGCGTAAGTACCCAAGTGGGTTGCGCCATGGGTTGTGTTTTTTGTGCCAGTGGAATTGATGGCGTAGTAAGAAATTTGAAGGCTTATGAAATCCTTGAGCAGATGATTCTTGCACGGAACTTATTGCCTGAGAGTGAAAGGCTGAGCCATGTTGTCATCATGGGCATGGGCGAACCGATGGCAAATCTCGATAACTTGCTCGAAGCCCTTGAAACTGCATGTTCCCCCAAGGGGCTTGGGTTGAGCGCAAGGCACATCACAATTTCCACGGTTGGGCTTCCTGTAAAAATAAAACAATTGGCTGATACCCAAAAGCAGTATCATCTTGCGGTTTCTTTGCATGCACCAAACGACGAGATTCGATCTAAAATTGTGCCTACTAACGCTAAGATTGGTATTTACGAAGTTCTTGATGCTGCGGATTATTTTCAAGAAGTTACAGGCAGGCAGGTGACTTTTGAATACATATTGTTAGGCGGGATCAATGATCAGAATGATCATGCGCAAGAACTTGCATCATTGCTTAGGAAAAGAAAAGCACATGTAAACCTGATTCCTTTTAATCGAGTTCAGGGATTGCCTTTCCTGAAGCCGGAACAGGAAGCCGTGCATGAGTTTGTTAGGATTTTAAAGGCATCTGGGCAAACCGTTACGGTTCGAAAACGCAAAGGTGCAGATATCGATGCAGCCTGCGGCCAGTTGCGTAGAGCAAGCGCGCAAAAGATTAAAGACTGATTAAAGCTGCAAATAACCTTTTAAAGTTCACTTCGTTGGGTGTTATAATAACTCACATATTAAGTTTTTAAAGCAAGGCACTAATCTAGGAGATGATGTTGACAGCAATTGGCCAATCCAGTGCCCAATATGCTTTACGCGACCCCGACATCAGATTGATGCTTAGGGTACGCGCGGATGAAGCAGGTGCATTTGAACAATTGGTGCTTTTGTTTCAACAAAGGCTTGTGGTAATCATGAAGCCGATGGTGGGAAGCAGAGAAGAAGCAGAGGATCTAGCACAGGAAGCATTTCTTAGGGTTTACAAATCGCGTAAGAACTATCATCCGAAAGCGAAATTTAGCACTTGGCTTTTCACCATTGCCAATAATCTTGCATTGAACAGCATCCGTTCAAAAAAGCGGCGACCTCAAGTCTCTTATCTTACTTCAGAATCAGGCCAGCAGCAGCAGGTCGGAATTGATCAGCGCCTGCCTGAAAAGCAAAGTCAGCCCGAAATTCACCTTCATAATGTTGAACTTGCAGATGTCATTGCAAAGGCGTTAGATGGGTTGAATGAGCGCCAAAGAATGGCAGTTGTTTTGAACAAATACGAAGATATGAATTATGCAGATATTGCAGTGGTTATGGGGCTAACCCCAAAAGCAGTGAAATCGCTTTTAAGCAGAGCAAGGGTTAATCTGCGTGAGGTATTAAAAAAATACATCTACATGGATGGCGCTGCGCCAGAGAATTCCGAACCATAGTTTTAAGGATTTTAAAGATATGACTGAACCAGAGCACCCTGATGATTCGCTTGAAAAAGAAGAACTATATTCTTCTTATCTGGATGGCGAGTTGACGGAAGAGGAAGCTCGGGAGTTTGAAACCAAGTTGGCTACAAGCCCTGAGGAACGTGCCAATTTTCAAGCCATGAAGAAAACTTGGGAAATGCTTGATTATCTTCCCAAGCCTGATGTAACCATGGCGTTTACTGCAAAAACCATGGAAAAAATGAATGCGTTAAGTAATCCAACTGTAGCAATAAAAGAGTATTCATACGGAGACAGAGGCTTGTTGATTGCTGCAGCATTGTTGGTTTTATTTGCAGGCGGGTTTGGAGTTGGTTCGTTATCTTTTAATAACACGACCATAGTAGATACAGAGTTGGTAAATAATTTGCGACTCTACGAAAATAAAAATCTATACGAGCAAATCGAAAACATTGAGTTTCTGAAAAAATTGGACGCACCGGATTTGTTTGGTCAGGAACCCTCCGGCTTGTGAAAGAGAACGATAATGAACTTCATGAAACTGTCTGTAATTTTGCTGATGCTGGCGTTTTTGATTACCTTTGGGACACCTGCGGGTATTTTTGCCGATGCCCGTGGTGAGCAACAACAAAAATACCAAAGCCTTCTAAAAAAACTGAAGGCCTCGCCCGAGCATTACAACCAATTGTTGGAGAATTACAAATCATTCCAAGCTTTACCTAAGGAAAAACAAAAGACATTTAAAGACCTTGATGACGCCATTTATCAACTGATGAAGAGTTATGATTCTTACCAGACATTGGGAAAAGAAAAACAGATTGCCCTAAAGAAAACAGCGGGTAAGTCGGATTCTCAGGAAGCTGGAAGGCTACTTGAAGTTTTTCAGAAGTTTGGGGAGTGGTATGAAGCTTTGGATCTAACGGAAAAAGATAATTTAGCAAAAGCTTCTCATCCTGATGGGCGCATTGCTGAGATTAAAAAGATACTTACAAACCAATGGATATCGCGCCTACCCAAGAGTGATTCTGATGCATTGCTTAAGTTGGAAGAACCGATGCGTGCGATTCAAATAGTGAAGATGAAGAAAGAAGAGCAGATAAGAGTTGCGCAATCATTTGACAAGAAGAAAAAAGGTGGGTTGTATTTGGAGGAAAC
>CAMDHK010000183.1 GCA_945897965.1 Candidatus Kuenenia stuttgartensis
GCCAAGGTTGGCAACGATGGTGCCTTTAGTGCGGAACTAGCCCCGGGTGATTATACGGTAACGGGTAGTGCGGGCTTTATGGCAAATAGCGATAAAAAAGGCCCCGGGATAATATCCAAGGGCCTTAAAGTTGAAGCGGATGTTGCTGGTCTAGATTTAGATGTGGCAAATAAATCCAATAAAAAGTGATCCCTTATACAGGGGCTTTTTCTGCTGCTTGAAATCCACAGCCATTATGCGCACCATCGCAAAATGGCTTATTCTTCGAAGCACCACATCGGCATAATGCAATGGTTTCTTTTCCTGCTGGAATGGTGAACGGTTTGCCATCATGGTCAACCACTTGAACAGGTGCTTTGATCACGAAGGGCCCATTATCTCTGCAACGAATAACGATTGGTTCTGACATATTGAAAAGCTCCATCAGAAGGTAATTGGTTAAACAACTTAAGTTATACTATTGAATTAATCTGCATAGAAGTCATCACGAGTCGGCCTTGCTGCGAATTTCCATGAGATTCTTTTCCCCACATAATCAAGGAATGACTGCCTGAATTCCATCGGAGATTGATCAGTTGAGGTAACTTGCATTCTGGATTCTTTTGGATACTGGCAGGTGAAATTGCGCGAAGGTTGCGATTCATCTGGGTTTTTAAGATCAATCAAACTAATGTTGATATCCGCTCTACCACGGTAAAGCGTGCCGCCGCTGCCCAGTTCGTAAATACCCAAAGAATTGATTTCAAGGTAAATCACATAGTCAGCTTTAAAGTGCTTACCGATTTCTGCAGGGTCGCGCTCTGCCCAGTCGGAATGTTTACTTTTATATTCTTCAACTTTGCGATTGGGAACAACCGAAAGTTTGTCGCCATTGATGTTGGCTAATGACTTGAGGTTTTTTTCGACGGTGTAACCTATTTCGCGATCGGAATTGATCAGTTCTGGGCGAAGATCCAGTTTGCCATAGGTAAGAATGACAACTTTCTTTTCAGCTTTTTTATCTTTGGATGCCAGCGATTGTAGTTCAGCCTCGTGTTTGGGATCATCCATTAAGAGGAAATTAACCATAGTAAAAGGGTTGCAACCTGCGATGCTGAATGCAAGCACCACAAGAGCTAAGCTGCGCCAAAAGGTTTTCAAGATAATCATCGAAGGCTCCTTGCAACCGGCAAAGAGCCGGTCGATTTATTTCCAATAAGCGGGGGCGATAATAATCCCCCAGCGCAATAATGCAATACCAACAAACAAAGCAATAACAACAAGGCCAGTCAACTCGATGGATCGGATAAACAAAGTTTTTCCGAACCATAAACTTGCCAACCCCCAAGGTAGAAGAAGCATCAAGAAAAAGGCCAGCGCTGATCCCACAGGATTGGCAGCAAGCGCATTTCCAAGGTCTCCTCTAACCATCAGGGCAAAGCTTGTGGTCATACCACACGAAGGGCAGGGCTTGCCCGTTAGAATCAAAAAGTTGCAAGGGGGAAACCCAAGCTGTTCGTGCGTTCCCATTTGCAGCGCACCACCATCTGATCCATAAGGATTTAGCCAGGCAGCGATACAAAAAATCGCAGTGATGCCAAGCACTAATCCTATAAGCGCAGTCCGAAGCCAAGTATCTAAAGGCCTACCGGGCAACTGTGTGCGTTTTGAAAGATCAGAATCCCTACCATGGTTTGTGCTCATAACGATGTGATTGCCAATGTGCAATAGCAGATGTAAAAGGGGTTAAGCGGCTTTGTTTATTTTGCCAAGAAGGATGGACTCTGCCTCTGCTGTAGCCCTATCTAATTCGTTTTGAACATGAGTTAAGTGTTTTTCCAGATTATCTTTATCAATGTCTGCAGGAATATAGATTTCCGGGGTGGTCACCAAAACAATCTTGCTGAAGGGGTTGGGGATGGCAAATTTATCCCAGCTTTTAGCCCGTTTAACAGAGCTATAGGCAAACCCCATGGGAATGATGGGAAGACCTGATTTTGCTGCGAGGTAAATTACCCCTTGTTGGATAACGCCTCGGGGGCCTTTGGGGCCATCCGGAGTAATAGCTATATGCCCATCTTTACTTAATTTAACCATGTTTCTTATGGCTTCTATTCCACCCCGGGTGCTGGAACCGCGAACTAGGCTGAACCCCAGATGTTTGCAAGCTTGTGCAATCATTTCGCCATCGGAATGGTTGCTAATTAGAACGCTGATATTCGGTTTGCCATACTGGTAAGCGGGCATCAAAAGGTTTTCATGCCAGAAGATGTAAATATAGCGCCCTTGAAAGTTGGGCTGATTAGGGTCGAAGTTCTTACCCAAGGGGTGATAATGAAAATTGATAGTGCTGATCCATGATCGCACAAAGCAAGCGATGGTGAAGCCAATGGTCTTTAAAAGAAAGGGACTTTTTATTTTCATCCGAAGCCTCAGCACAACGAAGTCTATTAGCAGTCGGGCCATTCACCCTGAAAAACCTCGACTGCTGGCCCAGTCATAAAAACATGATTATCGGTTTTAGACCAGTCCAGTCTGAGGTCTCCGCCCCTTAAATGGGCAATAATAGATCTATTTGTTCTGCCGGTGAGCACCCCAGCGACTGCAACCGCACAAGCCCCAGTACCACAGGCCAAGGTTTCCCCAGAGCCCCTCTCCCAAACTCGCATGGTAATTTCGCCAGGATTATCTACCCGAACAAATTCAACATTCGTCCTTCGAGGAAATGCCGGGTGCTTTTCAACCTTCGGGCCTATCCCCAAAACCATATCATTGGTGATTTCATTTACAAAGGTGATGCAATGTGGATTACCCATCGAGACACAAGTTACTTTTAATTCCACCCCATCAATAACAAGTGGAACTTCCTGCGGAGGCGTGCCTAGAAGTGTCGTAGGAATGTTTTCTGCAACCAGAATTGGTTCCCCCATGTCCACCCTAACTTGATGGCATTTACCACCCGCTGTTTCCAATTCCAGCTTCAGCACTCCCCTGCCTGTCTCGATCGCAAGGGCTGTTTTTTTTGCAATGCCATGGTCATAGACAAACTTGGCAACACATCGAACTCCGTTGCCACACATTTCGGATTCACTGCCATCGTTGTTGAACATGCGCATGCGGGCGTCCGCTTTATCGGAAGGGCAGATAAGAATGAGCCCATCGCCACCCACACCAAAATTGCGATCGCTGATTTTCGTTGCTAACGATGCGATATCACTGGGCATAGGCTGCCTAATGCAATCAACATAAACATAATCGTTGCCTATTCCCTGCATTTTTACGAAACGCATAACGAAGTTCCTTTATTCCCATTCGATGGTTGCAGGTGGTTTGCTGCTGATATCGTAAACAACTCGATTCACGCCTTTAACCTGATTGATGATTCTGGTGGAAATTATTGCAAGCAGCTCATAGGGCAAATGGGACCAATCTGCAGTCATAAAGTCATCGGTTTCAACAGCTCTGACTGCGATCACATTTTCGTAAGTTCTGCCATCACCCATCACACCCACGGTTTGCACTGGCAGCAACACGGTGAACGCCTGGCTGGTTTTTTTGTACCATCCGGATTTCTTCAGTTCGTCAAGCAAAACGGTGTCTGCCTGCCGGAGTATTTCAAGTCTGCTTTTGTTGATGGCCCCAATGCAACGAACCGCCAAGCCTGGGCCAGGAAAAGGATGACGCCAAACGGTGCCCTCGGGTAACCCGAGTTCAAGGCCCAGTCTGCGAACTTCGTCTTTAAATAAATCCTTCAAAGGTTCTACAAGATCGAACCCTAGCTCTGCGGGAAGCCCGCCAACATTATGGTGTGTTTTAATCGTAGCAGCAGGGCCGTCTACGGTGCCGCCGCTTTCAATCACATCTGGGTAAAGTGTGCCTTGGGCCAGAAATTTAGCATCTTTAATGTGCTTGGCTTCGTCTTTGAATACATCGATGAAGACATGGCCTATGATTTTGCGCTTTTGCTGTGGATCGGTAATGCCATCAAGTGCGGTTAAAAAGCGATCCGAGGCATCAACTACATGAAGGTCTGCGTTGAAGTTGTCGCGGAAGGTTTTACGAACCATGTCTGATTCGCCCTGCCTGAGCAAGCCGTTATCAACAAAAATGCAAGCCACCTGCTTACCAATGGCTTTCACAAGAAGCGCAGCAACAACTGAGGAATCAACACCGCCTGAAAGGCCACAAATAACACGATGGCTACCAATGGTCTTACGCAGGTTAATGATCGTCTCATCGAGGAAGCTGCCTATTTTCCAGAGCCCTTCGCAACCGCAAATCTCATGGAGGAAGTTTTTTAGTATCGCAGTTCCCTGAGGCGTATGGCTGACTTCTGGATGAAACTGCAATCCATAAACGGGAAGTGTTTTATGCTTGGCAGCAGCCATCGGGCAGGTTTCGGTAGATGCCAAAGGAATGAAATCTTGGGTATTGTGATCCACCTGGTCGCCATGGCTCATCCAGACGGTTATTTCGGAGGGGATATTTTTGAACATTCCATCAGAAGATTTGGTGTTACAGATGGCTTTGCCAAATTCTCTGGATGGAGCGCGCTTGACATCGGTGCCCAAAGATTTGCAGGCAAGCTGCATACCGTAGCAAATTCCAAGTACTGGAATTCCGAGCTTGAAGATTTCGGGGTCACACTTTGGCGCGCCATCTTCATAAACGCTTGCAGGGCCACCACTCAGAATTATCCCTTTGGGGTTAAGCTCTTTGATGCGTTTTGCAGAAATATCGTTGCGAACAATCTGGCAAAATACGTTCAGCTCTCGCACTCTGCGAGCGATAAGTTGCCCATACTGAGATCCAAAATCAAGGATTAAAACTGATTCACGAATTTTGATGTCTGCCATGAAATCTCTCATTATTTTAAAAAGTTAATTTTATTGAGCTTTACCGAAAGGGTAATGAAATAAGTGGGAAATAATGGAAAGTATTTGATTAACTCTTCCCTAATTCTTTGGAACGCTGGGATGCTACAACAACAGCATCGATGAAAGCTCCACGCACGCCTTTGTTTTCGAGGGCATGAATTCCGGCAATGGTGGTACCCCCAGGGCTAGCAACCATATCTTTAAGCTGCCCAGTGTGTAGGCCCGTTTCCAGCACCATTTTGGCAGCGCCAAGCACTGTTTGTGCAGCTAAAGAAGTCGCTAAATCACGAGGTAAACCCGCTTTTACGCCGCCATCGCTCAATGCTTCGATTACTAGATAAATAAACGCTGGCCCGCTGCCGCTTAGCCCGGTAACTGCATCCAATTGAGATTCTGGCACATGGAATGCCTTTCCAATCGCACCAAAAAGCTTATTCGCCAACTCTTGATCGCCTGGTTTTACCCCGGTTCCACAGGCAAATGCTGTTGCAGAAGCCATTACCAACGCCGGGGTGTTAGGCATGACACGGATAATTCGGGTGCTTCCTGCCCCGAGCGCCAAAGTTTCAAGATTAATGCCTGCAGCAATGGAAATAATCAAATGATCTGGCGTTAGCAGGGGTTTGATTTCTGCAAGCAGTGTTGCCATGGCTTGCGGTTTTACAGCAAGGATAATGGTTTTGCATTTTAGGAGAACATCTTTGCTTCCGGAGGCGGTTTTGATGCCCGAGGCTGTGGTAAAAGCAGCGCAAGCATCTGCAGAAACATCGGTTGCAAGGCAATCTGCGGCATTGGCAAGGCCAGCATCTTTCCAGCCAACTGCCAGAGCTGTAGCCATTTTTCCCGCACCTAAAAAACCTATTCCCATGATTCGACTCTCCAGCACTTGGGTGAAAACCAAAGAATCATTGTATTTCTTTCCAGCCTTTTACGCAATGAAGCTGGAATTGGTTCCTTTAAAACCTTATAACAGGTAAGCAGAACTTTCTTTTTTATGGTCATAGGAGGCTTGCAATGGCAAGTGCAGACATCAATTCAATCCCGCAGCGCAGTGGTTGGTCCAGTTTATTGGATTTGACCCCATACCACTGGTTTGTATTTATCATCTGCTGCCTAGCTTGGGATCTGGATTGCATGGATCAGCAGCTTTTTGTGCTCGCTCGAGTCCCAGCGGTGATGGAGCTTTACGGTAAGCCAGAGGGAATGGATGCCAACAAGATTTCGGATAATGTGAAACTTTATGCCACCTATTCCACTTCAATCTTTCTTGTAGGTTGGGCCATTGGCGGCTTGGGGTTTGGCGTGATGGGCGATCGCAGAGGTCGCGTTAAAACTTTGATGACCACCATTTTAATTTATTCTGTTTTCACAGGATTAAGCTCATTCTCAATTGGAATCTACGATTTCATGTTCTATCGGTTTTTAACGGGGATGGGGGTGGGCGGCGTATTTGGCGTCGCAGTTTCACTCTTGGCGGAAACGGTACCGCCCCACGCAAGGCCTTTTGCTCTTGGTTTGTTACAAGCTTCGAGCGTTTTTGGAAACTGTGCTGCAGCGTTAATCTCAATTTACCTAGGCAGTTTGCAACAAGCGAAGTTCTTCGAAGGGATGGTGTTCCTCGGTTTTAATGTAACACCTTGGAGGATCATGTTTATCATCGGGGTGATTCCTGCGATTCTTACGGTTTTAATTCAAGGAAGATTGAAAGAACCAGCCAAATGGCTAGACGCTAAAGCTCGTGGAGTTAAGGCTGGTTCCTTTGCAGAATTATTCGGCCAGAAACCCTGGGGCAAGCATGCCATACTTGGGTTACTGCTTGCGTTTGCTGGTGTGGTAGGCTTATGGGGCATAGGCTTTTTTGCGGTCGATCTCACGAGTACGGTTTTTACCAAGCAATTTGAAAAGGATGCCATCGAGCTAGGAAAAACAGGGGATGATATAAAATCCTATGTTGCAGGAAATCGGGCCTTTTGGGGAGGCATCACATCTTTAGTGCAAAATATGGGTGCATTCTTTGGGATTTATGGCTTCACTTGGATAACCAGCTATCTTGGTAGAAGAACTACCTTTGCCCTTTTCTTCATCGCTGCTGCATTGAGCACCGCAATGGTCTTTATGAAACTTACTGAGTTCTATCAAATATTCTGGATGGTTCCCATCATGGGCTTTTGTCAGTTGGCCCTTTTCGGTGGCTATGCGATTTACTTCCCCGAATTGTTCCCTACGAACTTGCGTAGTACCGGTATTTCTTTCTGCTATAACTTCGGAAGGCTAGTTGCAGCGGGCGGCCCTGTTGTTCTAGGCATGTTAACCACCATCGTATTTACCAGGGAAAAAGGTTTTGAAGAACCTTTCCGCTATGCTGGTTTTGCCATGTGCTCCGTCTTTTTACTTGGCTTGATCGCCTTACCTTTCCTTCCGGAAACCAAAGGCAAACCATTACCAGAGTAATAAGATAACTTCTTAGCATCTAACTTGGAGAAGATAAAATGTCTGTAGCTACACCGGATTGGGTTGCGCGCCATGATGCCAAACTTGTTGCCAGCGAGAATGGCAAGTCTTGGATGCTTTTCTTTGGTGATGAATTAACCTATTTGATCTCCTTGATTCCCTCGAAGGGTAAGCATGGGGTAAAAATAATGCAAACTATCAATGGCAAACAATTGCCATGCGATAAAATATTTGATACCGCTGATGAAGCCTGCCTTGGCGGATTGGATGTCTTCAGGGCAAAAGTTGGCTGGTAAACTTTTACTCACCCTCATCCTATAAATATTGCAATGAGCAGCGGATGTAAATCCGCTGGTGCTAGCCCCGTGTTTTTTTCTTTTGCTATCTTTCTCTTTTACTTTCTTTTATTTTCTTTTTCCTCCCCCAACTCCCAACCCTCTTCCCTCCGGGAAAAGGGCCCTTCGCTTCGCTAGCCCGCCTTCTAACCTCAACCACTGCTTTTGCAACTTTCGTCTTATTGAGCGGCGGATGTAAATCCGCTGGTGCTCACCCCACACCTTTTGTTTTTTCTTTTTTACTTTCTCTTTTCCCCCAACTCCCAACCCTCTTCCCTCCGGGAAAAGGGCCCTTCGCTTCGCTAGCCCGGGTTTCTAACCTCCACCACTTTTACTTCCTATTAATTGATATGGGTTTGTTTAAAGACAGAGGAGTTGCGATGGGGAAGCCCCACTGCAACTCCTCCATTTGAACCTTTGGATCTTGCACCTACATGATGAGTACAACCGTCGCTTACGCATCCGGCTCTGAATGATGTGTTTTGTTTCCGTGTCTCTGCTTCTGTCTTTTCCGTGTTAATCCGTGTCTCTGCTTTTGCTGTTTCTTCTGTCTTTGCTTCCTTCCGTGTCTAATCTTCTGCCTCTGCTTATTCTTATTTCCGTGTTCTGCTTCTGCTTATTCTTCCTTCCGTGAAATTCCGTGTTAATCCGTGGCAAATGCTTCTGCTTCTGTCTTTTCCGTGAAATTCCGTGTTAATCCGTGGCTAATTTTTTCTCTTCTGCTTCCTCTGCTTAGTGTTTATTCAGTATTTAAACCATCAAGGTGGGGTTGGGTAAATTAGGGCAAATAAGCCGATTTTTCGTGACAAGCTAGTTGACAGGTTTTATTTATGTTTTACTATTAATGATGCTTCGAAATATCTTTTGTAATCCAGTTTTTTAACCGATATCTAGCAACTAC
>CAMDHK010000184.1 GCA_945897965.1 Candidatus Kuenenia stuttgartensis
ACCTCTTCCTTTACTTTTTGAATCAAGCGCTAGTTGATTTCGTTGCCGTATAAAACGAGCAAGCCTTATATCGATGACATGTGATATTATTGTCGTTTTTTTGCCTTGGTTTGAAAAGACAATAATTAGATTATTTTCATTTATTTGAAAATCAATCGAGCTATAGGAATCTCGTGAATATTTAGGCATTAATACGAAATGTACCCTTAAAAAACCAATTCAATATTCCGCAAGTCATTTCAAAATAAATACTTACAGTCATTATTTGCGCAGGGAACGGATTAACGCCAGTTGCGATTCAGCATCTTTTGTTAGTTTGCCACATACTAAGGCGCATAGATCAAAAATCATTGGGTCTGCAATCGAGTAGAAGATAAGGTTGCCTTGCCGTTCTCGTTTTAACAACCCTGTATCGTGAAGTATGCCAAGCTGTTTAGAAATGTTGGATTGTTTGGCATTGGTGGCATCAACGATCTGCCCGACGGAGAGGGGTTTTTTCTTGAGATTTTGCAGGATATCAAGCCGAGTAGGTTCTGCAAGTAAATCGAAGAGTTTTGCAACCGCCTGCAATTGGTGTTGATCCAGCAATGATTTAGCCATAGTTCATATCTCCATTGACAATATTACTAATTAGCAATATTATGTTAATTAATATATAAGCATTTGTCGATATGAATATTGAAAAGAAAAAGGAGTTTCAGAATGGCAAAGCGAATTCTTATCGTAGGTGGCGTTGCAGGCGGTGCCAGTGCTGCAGCTAGACTTCGCAGATTGGATGAAAATGCTGCCATCATTCTTTTCGAGCGTGGTCCGGATGTTTCCTTTGCTAATTGTGGTTTGCCTTATTACCTCGGTGGAGAAATCAAGGAGCGTGCCAAGCTTTTGGTTCAGACGCCACAAAAGCTTGCTGCCAACCTTAATCTCGATGTGCGGGTTCGATCTGAAGTGATAGCGATTCTTCGAGATAAAAAAGCAATCCAAGTCCGCAATCTACAAACCAATGTGATTTATGAAGAAGCTTATGATACGCTGATCTTGGCACCTGGAGCTGCGCCAATAATTCCCCCCATACCCGGGATAGAAAAGCCTGGCATTTTTTCTTTGCGCAATCTCGTTGATACCGATCGCATTCATAACTGGGTTCAAAATCAGCAGGGGAAAAAAGCAGTGGTGGTGGGCGGTGGATTCATTGGCCTTGAGATGGCGGAGCAACTTAAAATCCGGGGCCTCGATGTTGCTTTAATCCAGCGCTCTGGCCAAGTGCTTGATCCATTTGATCCTGAAATGATTACCCCTATTCATCAAGAGCTTATTACCAATGGAATCGATTTGCGCCTTAATCGCCAAGTGATTCGATTTGAGGACGCCTCTTCGAAGAGCAAGGCGATAAATGTAGTACTTGATGATAGCTCGAGTATTGAGGCAGATGTGGTGATTTTGGGTATTGGTGTAAAGCCTGAGTCGCATCTTGCAAGCGATGCGAAGTTGGAAGTGAATGCCCGCGGTGCAATCAAGGTGAATGATTATCTTTGTACTTCAGACCCTTTTATTTATGCGATTGGCGATGCAATTGAAGTGACCGATCCCATCACACGAAATCAAACTCAGGTTCCGTTGGCAGGCCCTGCGAACAGGCAGGGAAGGATTGTTGCAGATAACATTGCGGGAAAACTCACGCGTTATCGGGGTACCTTGGGAACCGCAATATTGCGCATTTTTGATTACACTACAGCCTGTACCGGTGCCAATGCCAAGACTCTTTCTAAAGCAGGGATTACTTTCAAAACGGTTTATTTGCATCCAAATTCTCATGCGGGTTATTATCCTGGCGCCCATCCTATTTCGTTGAAGGTTTTGTTCTCGCCCATAGACGGAAAAATACTTGGCGCACAAGCTGTGGGCAAAGATGGTGCAGATAAACGTATCGATGTTATTGCTGCTTCCATTCATCACGGGGGCACCATGGATGATCTCGTTGATTACGAGCTATGCTATGCCCCGCCCTTTGGAAGTGCCAAGGATCCGGTCAACATTGCAGGTATGGTTATTCAGAATAACATCAATCATCTGGTAGAGATTATTCATTGGAGCGAAGTAGAAGCTAGAGTTCAACGAGGCGCAAAACTGTTGGATGTTCGCGAACCCAAAGAGGTTGAAGCTGGAATGATTCCGGGTGCTGTAAATATTCCGCTTGGAGAACTTCGCAAACGCCTGAATGAGATTGATCTTTCAAGCGATTGGATTGTTTACTGCCAATCGGGGCAGCGTTCTTATAACGCCTGCAGAATACTTTCGCAGCATGGTCACAAGTGTTGCAATCTTAGTGGTGCATACAAGACTTACAGTGCAGCTAAGAGCATGGGTAAATAGTTGCTTTTAACAAAAGGAATGTCATGAATGTTATCGAGATTACACCTGCGGAACTGATGGAACGAAAAAATGCGGGCCCTATTCTTTTGATTGATGTGCGCACGCCGGTAGAGTTTCAAGAGATGCATGTTTCTTTTGCAAACCTTGTTCCATTGGATACCCTCACGCCACAAGTAGTGGGTGAAAAATTTAAGGGTACCGACCCTGTTTATGTGGTGTGCAGAAGTGGTTCGCGTGGCAAGAAAGCCTGCGAAGCCCTTCTTGCTTCAGGGCGTACCAATGTCTTTAACATCCAAGGTGGAACACTTGCTTGTGCTCAGGCAGGCTTACCCATCACCCATGGTAAAAAAGTCATGTCTTTAGAAAGGCAAGTGCGCATTGCTGCTGGTTTTTTAGTCGCTCTTGGTAGCTTACTCGGATTTTTTGTTGATCCAAGATTGGGTTTTATTTCCACCTTTATTGGGTGTGGCTTGATGTTTGCAGGGGTTACAGATACTTGTGGTATGGGAATGATGCTGGCGAAAATGCCCTGGAACCGTGTTGCCAACAATCCAAGCTGCTCTTTGCCCAAAACTTGATCACTTTTCATGTTTTTAGCACAAATCGTAGAATCTTTTTCTATTGTTTTACCCTTGTTAAATAGATTATTCACCCCTTCCCTCTATCTCGCTATTGTCCTTAACATCACCTTTTTGATAAACATAGTATGTGCCGATTACTTAAATGCAAAATGGGTTGCCCTCATGGCATTGACTCAATGGACAGAACAGCAGTTGAATGAAGCGTGTGTTTCTTTGGAAACAGCGACGCCTCAGGATATTTTGCGTTACGCGGTCAAAAACTTTTATCCCAAGTTAACCATGGCGACTGCCTTTGGCGCAGAGGGTTGCTGTATCCTCCACATGCTTGCTGAAATCGAACCAGGCGTGAAGGTGTTTAATCTGGAAACAGGTTATCAGTTTAAGGAAACACTCGACCTGCGCGAAAAAATCAAACAACGCTATAACATCGAAGTCGAATATGTACGCCCCGAACTGACCATCGAGGAATACGAGAAAGAGCATGGCGGACCACTCTACAGGCACAGACCCGACCAATGTTGCTTTGATCGCAAGGTGTTGCCCTTGCGTAGGGCGGTTGTAGGTTATGATGCCTGGATTAGTGCGATTCGTGCTGATCAGACATCACAACGTGGAGGTGCAGGGGTTGTTCAGTGGGATGCCAAGTTTAAATTGGTTAAAATCAATCCGTTGTTGCGTTGGAACAAAAAAGATGTTTGGGATTTCATCGTGAAAAACGATGTGCCTTACAATCCTCTGCATGATCAGGGTTACCCAAGCATTGGTTGCTGGCCCTGCACCCAGCAGGTGAAGGAAGGCGAAGATGAGCGCAGTGGGCGCTGGGCTGGCTCTGCAAAAAAAGAGTGTGGCCTTCATGTGATCGAACATCAAGAAGGAAGTGGTATTTAAAAGATCAGCAATTGATCTGAGAGATTTGTACCAATCTTGGAATTTACTTAGAAGGATTTTGCAAAGATGCGATTGTCTGCCAAAGCCGACTATGCCTGCCTTGCAATGCTTGAACTTGCTGCAACCATGGATGCAACGCAACCAACCCGTATCAAAGCGATAGCCGATACCCACCAGATACCCCAGCGATTTTTAGTGCAGATCTTGTTGCAGCTTAAAACTTCGGGGTTGGTGAAAAGCGTGCGAGGGGCTTCAGGTGGCTATAATCTAGCACGCAAGCCTGAAAATATCAGTATCGCAGATGTGATTCGTGCGGTGGATGATCGTGCCCTTGCGGCCCCCGAAGACACTAACTTTCAGACTTCCTCTTCGATTGTTAATGCACTCTCAGAAACCTGGAAACAGGTTCATACCGAGCAGCTTCGTATTCTTGAAAAATTATCCCTCGCAGAGATTTTGCGCAGGGCCAACGCTGACAATGTATCCAGCTATCAAATTTAATTTGAATTACGCTTCTGGGATTTCAGGATAGTTGTCAAGAAGAGTGCGCATGTTCAAAAACGCATCTACAAGCGCTGGATCAAACTGGGTATCCCTGCCCTTACCTATTTCATCGAATGCTTTTTCTAATGGAAGCCCCTTCCGATAGGGTCTATCCGAAACCATCGCATCCATCGCATCTGCGATAGCAACCACCCTGGCGATTCGGGGAATTTTCTCACCCTTCAAACCATCTGGGTATCCTTTACCATCCCATCTTTCGTGATGTGATCTTACGATGGGGATGATATCAATAAGGTCGGGAACTAGCATGACGATGGCAGCGCCCTTGGTGGTATGCTGTTTCATGATTTCAGATTCTTCGGGGGTAAGCTTACTGGGTTTACGCAGGATTGCATCATCGATTCCGATTTTTCCGATGTCGTGAAGCGGGGTTCCCGTTCGGATTTTTTCGAGCTCATCTTCATTCATCTTTGCTTCATGGGCAAGAAGCATAGCAATTGCGGTAACCCGGTTGGTATGCCCGCCGGTGTAGATATCGCGCAGTTCTACAGCCTGTGCCAGAATGGTGACAGTGTTCAAAAACAGGTTGCGTTGCTTATCAAGAAGCATAGCGCATTCGATCCCAGAGGATACATGCGAAGCAAGAGCATCAGCAAGTTTAAGATCATCTTTGGTGAAGTTGGGTTGTAATGGCCCACGATCTAGATGCAGAACGCCTAGTTTTTTCCGAGGTGTGCGCAGCACCACGCATAGAATGGATTCCATCACACCTTCAGAAATGCTGCCCGTTGGTCCATCGATGTTTTTCGCATCATCCGAACTTTTATAAAGAATCGATTCCCCTTTTGCCATGCATCTTTGCGCAATGGTATCACTGTAGGGAATACGCAGGTTGGTGGGTTTAACCTTACTATTGGATTCGAAACCTGTTTCGATGGCTTTGAGTACAAGTTTATTTGTGGTCGGAGAAATTAGGGCGATTGCGCCTCGTTGGGCATCCAGTACTGCCACGGTGTCTGTAAGAATATTTTTCAGTAACTCTTCTTGTTTCTCAACATTTGCGAGGTAGTGGCCTGCTCGAAGAAGAGCGAAGATTTTTTCTCCTGCTTTGGGAGTTCTGTCGCCCAAGACCCCGAGGCTTTTAAAGGATTCATCCCAATTGGAAGTGTATACCGACTCGATGTTAAAATCATCCGTGACAGCTTCTTCCGTCGATTTGGTGGGTGGGAGATCATTAATATTCTCGACCTTCAATGCAATTTCACCAAATTGCACGATGTCGTTAGGCAGAAGGGTAAAAGTTTCTTTTGATAATTTCTTCCCATTGATAAAGGTGCCATTGGTGCTACTGAGGTCGCATACCTGCCAACCTATTTTTGTTAAAGAGATTTCAGCATGTTTTCTGCTGACAGAATTATCATCTAGAAATACTTTAAGGGTTTTATCTCTGCCTACGAAGGTGGATTCTGAAAGGCTCCAGGTCATGGAATTGTAGTTTTGATTTACGCCACGCAGGATTAAGGTGGATGTTTTTTTCATGGGATCACTTAGGGAAGCAAAATGACTTTTCCTGAAAGAGTTCCAGTACCTTTAAGTGTGTTTTCTTCCAAAAGTTTATGAGCCTCAGCAGCTTTGGATAAAGGAAATGCTGCCCCGATATGAGATTTAAGTTTTCCAGAAGCTAGCCAAGCGTTGATATCGTTAGCACAGCGCCTTTGCTCATCGGGTGTAGCATTAAACATTGCAAATCCAGTAAGTGTAAGGCCTTTTACATAAAAAGGACCGACCGGAAATAAAGGCTGTGCGGTTCTTCCTGCCATGATGATAATTCTACCACGGGCAGCCATCAGGTCTACTATTTTAAAAAAGTCGGGCTCTCTTTGGGTTTCGAACCAAACATGAACCCCTTGATTATTAGTGTAATCTCTTACTTCTTTGGGGATATCATCGGTTTTATAATTGATGACTTTATCTGCGCCCCAGCTTCTGCATAAATCTTCTTTTGCGCTGGAACCAACCGTGGTGATAACCTTGGCGCCGATGGCCTTGGCCATTTGAACCACCATGCTGCCCACCCCGCCTGTGCCACCATTTACAAAAATCGTTTCGCCTGCTTTTAGATTTACATTGCGGAACAAGCCAAGGTGGGCGGTGATCCCGACCAAAGAGGTTGCAGCTAATTGCTGATCATCAACACCTTCTGGAGATGGATAGAGCCAATCTTCTTTAATTGCTGCAAATTCTGCGCTGGTGCCCTGTCTACCTAAAAGGCCTTGATTCGAACCCCAGACCCGATCGCCCTCTTTGAAGCGGGAACAATTTTCCCCTACACTTTCTACTACCCCTGCAAAGTCGCATCCCGATATAAACTGCTTCGGTAAAGGCATGTTAATAGTGCCTGCTCGAATATACATATCAATTGGATTAAGGGCGATGGCTTTGATTCGGATCAGATATTCATCCTGCATGGGTTGTGGTGTGGTGACCTCGCCCACTATGATTTCGTTGCAGGGACCAGGCTTGTTGATATAGGCAGCAATCATTTTATGTTCCTTGAAGAATTAATCAGAGATTATTCTATAAGTCCATGCCCATCAATGCAGAAGATTATTCTGATTTGACTGGTAAAAGGCCATTTCTCAGCAATTCTTGCCATCTTGCTACCTCAACAGTGCGGGAGGCAGGCTGCGCCAAAGGCAGGAAGCTTGGTAACTCCTTTTCGGTTTTGGCGTAGTATCGCAATTGCAGGTATGCAAGCTCTCGGATTTTTGTATTCTCGTTTAATAATAATCCGATTAATTCTTCGTAATCTTGCTTTCGAGCTACATTAGGCCTAGGTACCAGAAGGTTTTTAAGGATCTGAGATTGTTCAGGCGTATACCCTGCCTGCGGTAACCAGCCCTCTTTCAAAGAGGCGTTATAAAGCAAGTCTGCCCCTGTCGGTTCCATCAACAACCATAATTTTAATCCTTGGATGCTATACAGCCTTAGCATGCTTTGTTGGACGGTGTCGGTGCGCCATAGTTCCAGAAGCTTTTTCCCTTCCCCCAATGACGCCAACGCTAGGCATCCAATGTTTCGCCTGGCATCATTACTATTGTTGGCAAGAATGTAAGCTAGAATCGCCTGAGAGATCTCAAGATTGGGTTTTAATGCAAGTAATAGTTCATCTAATGCAGCACCCAGAGCTTTGTTGTTGGAAACATATTCAAGAGGGATGGGTTGGTTTGAAAAGATTAAATTGTTTTCTTGAGATGTAAGCCTTTTTGTTTCTCCTTGAGCGTTGATTGTAAGTAGGCTGCCTGCAAGAAATTCTGGTAGGGGCTTTTCTTTTCCCTCTTGTTGAATGCTGCAAGATCCTTGCAAAACTCCTAGAAGAATCGTTTCTGTGTTTGCTTCAAGTACTAGTTCTGAATCATTTTTTAGGTTAACTTCCCATGCTGTTTTTAAATCCCAGGTGCGCACGATGATTGTTGCAGGAGCTTTGGTTTTAATAGAAGCTCTGCCACTTTTTAAAGCCATATCTACTTGCTTTACACTTCTGGCATAAAACCGAAACACGCAGGGAACATGCATGGGATCTAAGCTTGCGCCTCTGGTTTCACCTGTAAAGTTAATTTGTAATTGGTTGTTTATCTCGGCGTTGAGCATATTACCTGGAAGGCACAGATAAATAAACGAGGTGCTGAGAAATATTGGATTTAGAGCTCTGATAAAAGGTTGGTTTTCAAGGGGTTTGTGTAAGAGAAGAATTTTTTCGCGTGCAACTTCCTGCAAGCTTGCGATTTCAGTTTGAGTTTTACCATCAGCTTTTCCAATCATTTTTAAAACTTTGGGCTCCTCCTTTGGAATTGGGATGGCTGGTTTGGTTATTGGAATTGAAGGTTCAATTTTCTTCATCTCGACTTTTGGGGATTCTTTGGGCTGTTCTTTTTTTTCAGGCAACTTCGCAAGTGGTTTATTCTCTTGTTCTACCTTGGGTACTTCTGAAATACCCTTGGATTCTTCGGGTGTTTTTACCATAGGGGGCATTATTTTAAGTAGCAGCATCCCAAGAATGATCATAAGCATGGGGCCACTTATCATTAGAATCAATTTGTTTTTCGAGATGCCTTTTGATTGCGTCTGGGCTTTTGGCATGACAGACGATTTCATTTTGGGTCTTGGTGGGGCACTTTGTGTTGCGCCCACGTCTTTTCC
>CAMDHK010000185.1 GCA_945897965.1 Candidatus Kuenenia stuttgartensis
GCTTGCAGCAGCGGGAAGAATAGCAAGCAGAAGTGGAAGGCACCAAACTGCAAGAAATCTTCGAAACATTGCTTCACCTTTCAGAGGGAGGCAGTACGGTTTGCCAAGTAGGTGGGAAGGGCCTGCGGATTGCCCTCGCGATCGATGCAAGCAAGGGTCGAAGAGCCTTCAGCAAGCAGTTTGTATTCGCAATAAAGTTCGTAGCGATGTTCGATACGAACGCCCGTAGTTCGTTCCACGATGGTTCGTAGCGTAAGAACATCATCGTATCTTGCGGGCCGTTTGTATTTCACTTCGATGCGTGCAAGCACGAGAAGGTAGCCTTCATCTTCAACATCTTTATAGGTACGACCCATGGATCGAAGTAACTCGATGCGCCCTTGTTCAAAATAGACCAGATAGTTGGCATGGTGAAGAAGGCCCATGCGATCGGTTTCCGCATAGCGGACGCGGATTTCGATATCGCCAAAGACTGTGCCGGGGGCAGGAACAGGAAGTGCCTGGGTCATTGAATTCTGCCAATACGATTGTAAGGCCAGTAGATAAGAACAGCCCGGCCCATCATAAGATTATTAGGGACAAGGCCCCACGAACGGCCATCAGAACTTTGCGGGCTGTTATCGCCTAGGCAAAGGTAATGGCCAGGTTGAACATAAAGAGTCTTAATAGGTGGGTTTAATAGGCCCTTCCAAGAATCTGGCGTAGGCAAGCCCGGACGAATCGCAATAGGCTCGGTCCAATCATGAACAGAAACATCGGGAGTACTAGGGTTGATGCGTGCAGTGTAATAGGTATCGCGATGAATCTTAAGTTCACTTACGGAAAGTGTAGTTCCGGAAGTGCCAATGCTTGCGGGCTCGAGATCGTTTTCAAGAGTGGGACCATGAACCTTGCTAGGTTTGTAATCAACACCATCGTTGAACAACAATTTGCCATCCTGCCAAATGATGAGCCTGCAATCCACGTTAGCGAAGCGAATAAAATGCGAACCCGAGCTTAAACGATCAGAAGATTTTTCAGCAAGTACTTCGGTTTTATCTTTGGTGATTCTTTGAAGAGTGCAAGTACCGGATTCAAGATTCCATATCGCTCTAAAACGATCAACACCTTTGGAAAGCTCTAAAGTGAGGAGGCCTTCTTGTTTTCTAATATCAAACTGACCTTCAAGGGTAAGATCGCTGACCCAGTTATCGCCATAGCCCGGGCGGTGCGTATCATGGTAGGCGGTGTTATAACCCATGACATCGGTGATAAGCTGCCTGCGAGAATCATTGTTACGAAGGATATGGCTGTATCTAAGCCAGGAAGTTGTTTTTTCTGATTCGGTAGAGCTGACGTAAACCGAAGGAGAAATCTCGTTCCAATTGGGTTTTAGAGCTTGCCAGCGTTTAAGGTTGGGAAGATCAGCCGATCGGTGTTGATCATCATAAACAATCCTGCGCATTGAAAGCACCGAGCTGGGTTTCTTGCGAATGATTTCGAACTTATCGGTATCGATGAATGAGTCACGGGCTTCGTTTTCGTGCATGAATTCCCACATCCAAAGATCTGCATTATCTTTAGGATTAGAGATCGGGGGCGGCAGTGTATCAGGTGGTAGGCGATAAAGCTTACCCGCCTGAATGGCGATAGTTTCACCAGGCAGGCCGATCAGCCTTTTGATGTAATTCATGGGAACATGATTGCGCTGAGGGCCAGAGGCTGGGAAGCGTGCGGAAAATTCATTCGGGTTACTGTTGCCAGGATATTTAAAAACAACCACATCCAGTCGCTCGGGGCCCTTGCCTGGAAGATCATAAAGATACTTTGCGACCAGAACACGATCGCCCGTAGATGGGCCCGGGTCTGCAACTGCAGCTTCCCCTGGGAAAGACTCTTCGTTGTGCTTTAGCAATTTAATACTGAGCAAACAATTCGGGCAGGTTGCATTGCTCACAGACATAACACCTGCACCGGGCATTTGCTCGACTTCGCTAGAGCAATTAACTGGAAAGCGATGCTTGCATGAAGGGCATTTAATTTGCTTTTGATAACCAAATAGGGTTTCCGCCATCGAACCGGTAGGGATGACAAACGCTTCTGCGATAAAAGATTTGAGCACCAAAACCAGAACGACAACAAAAACAATTGTTTCAAGAAGTTCGCGAAGGCCATCGTTTTTAGGAACGATTGGCTTTGCAGGGTTACTTCTAGGCCGCTCAAATTGCCCATCAAGGGCAGGGGCCTCCTTGAAGGCGTTTGCATCTGTTTCTGAGATCACAGGAACAGGGGCCACTTCCTCGTTTAAAATCTTATAACCCTCGATAGGCACAGGCGAACCCGGATCGGAAGGGGGAGTGGAATTATCTGATTGCGCCATTGGGTACCCTGGGGTTAATCATCGGATTCAAGGACAGCAAGGAAAGCCTCCTGCGGTAATTCCACTTGCCCTACCTGCTTCATGCGTTTCTTACCTTCGGCTTGTTTGGCCCAAAGTTTACGCTTGCGGGATATATCACCACCATAACACTTCGCGGTAACATCCTTCTTAAGGGCAGCAATACTTTCTCTGGCGATAATCCTACTGCCAACCGCAGCCTGAAGCACAACCTCGAACATATGCCTGTCGATTTCTTCACGCAGTTTCTTGAGCAACTTCCTACCACGCCTGTCTGCAGTAGAACGATGCACAATCGTTGAAAGCGCATCCACCCTGTTATGATGAACCAACACATCCAAACGAACCAAGTCTGCAGCACGATAAGCAAGGAATTCATAATCCATGGTGCCATATCCATGGGTCACCGATTTAAGCCTGTCGTAAAGATCATAAATGACCTCTGCGAGAGGCATTTCGTAAACCAAAATGGCTCGCGCAGTACTAAGGTATTCGGTACGCAGGTAAATGCCTCTGCGCTCTGCACACATCTGCATCAGATCGCCGATGTTGCCCGAAGGAACCAAAAAACTGATTTTAACGAAAGGCTCGCGAAACTCTTCGATCTGCCCATCGACTGGAACCTTCTGGGGGTTGTCGATGACAATAACTTCGCCACTACGATTTAGTATTTCGTAGGTAACATTGGGCGCGGTCTGAACGACATCGAGCTGGCTTTCGCGCTCCAACCTTTGTTGGATGATTTCGCGGTGCAACATCCCAAGGAAGCCACATCGGAAACCAAACCCCAAGCCTTCACTCACTTCAGGTGAATAACTAAAGCTGGCATCATTAAGCCTTAGCTTCATGAGTGCTTCGCGAAGTTCTTCGAAATCATCATTATTGGTTGGGTATAAACCACTGAAGACCATCGGCTGGGGCTCTTTATAACCAGGAAGAGCTGTTTCAGTCGGCCTATTGGCTTCAGTTACAGTATCCCCAATATGAACATCATCCAACTTGCGCACCTGCGCCATAAAGAATCCTACCTGCCCAGGCCCAAGTACATCACATGGAGTTGGATGTGGCCTAAACTGACCCATCTCAGCAACTTCGTGATCGGTGTTGCCTCGCATAAACTTGATGCGCTGGCCTTTGCGCATGGTGCCTTCCATAACGCGGATATAAATTACTACACCTTTATAAGAGTCGAAATGGCTGTTGTAGATAAGTGCCTTAAGAGGGGAATCAGGCTTCCCAGTTGGGGCAGGAATGCGATCAACAATGGCACGCATGACTTCGTCCATACCCAAACCAGTCTTGGCGCTAACTCGAAGTACTTCTTCGGGCTGAATACCAAGCACGGATTCCATCTCAGCAATAACATCATCAGGCCGGGCTATAGGCATATCGATTTTATTTAGGACCGGAACAATGGTCAGATTGTTTTCAATTGCAAGATAAGCGTTGGCGACCGTTTGCGCTTGAACACCTTGAAAAGCATCGACTAGAAGGATTGCACCTTCGCAAGCTGCCAAGCTTCGGGATACTTCGTAGGTGAAGTCAACATGCCCGGGGGTATCAATGAGGTTGAGTTCGTAGGTTTCGCCATCCATTTTATAATAGAGGGTAACCGGATGCATCTGAATGGTGATGCCCCGTTCGCGTTCGAGATCCATATCATCGAGGACCTGGTTACGAAAGTCCCGTTGGGTGATAGCGCCTGTTTTTAAAAGGAACTGATCCGCAAGGGTGCTTTTGCCATGGTCGATATGGGCTACAATTGAAAAATTGCGAATTTTGCTCGCGTCCGTCATTTTGGAAAACTTTCGCTTTAACTGCCAAGGGTAGTAAGGCTATACTATAATACCAGTAAACTTGATAATGGAACAACCCATTGTCTACAGTATTATTATTTTAGAAAACTTGGGTCGTAACACCAAACAGGAGACTATCAATGAAGTATGTATTTGGCTTGATAACAGCGTTAACCATCGTAATTTCCCCAATATTTGCAGAAAAAGGAGCCGTCGTGACCACCCCATTAAACTATAAAACCAAAACTTTAGATGGAAAAGAAGTCGATTTAACCAGTTATAAAGGAAAAGTCGTACTAGTAGTTAATGTTGCCAGCGCTTGTGGCTACACCAGCCAATACAAGGGAATGCAGAATATTTACGAAAAGTTTAACAAAGATGGCTTTGTCGTATTGGGCGTTCCAAGTAATGAATTTGGTGGTCAAGAACCAGGTACCAACGATGAAATCGCCAATTTCTGTAAAACCAACTATGGCGTTACCTTCCCAGTTTTAGAAAAGCAAATGGTTAAAGGTGCGAATGCTTCCCCCCTTTACAAGCACCTTACTTCAAAAGAAACGAACCCAAAATCGTCAGGCGATGTGAAATGGAACTTCACTAAATTCCTTCTTGGGAAGAATGGTGAAATCCTAGGTAGATTTGAATCAGGCGTTGATCTTGATGATGCTAGCTTGGTTGGCGCAGTTGAAGCAGCGCTTAAAAAATAAGCAGACTTCGCATACTATTTAAAGAATAAAAGGATGATCCTAAACTAGGGTCATCCTTTTTTTCGTGCCATTTGGCTTTGATAATAAGAATCGAAAGAGAATACTGCCAAGGCCACCCAGATGAGATAAAAGCTGGCCTGCTTTTCCTGAGAAAACGATTCATTGAACAGGTAGATTCCAAGAACCATCTGGATGCAGGGGGAAAAGTACTGCATAAACCCCATAACCGATAAAGGCACCAACCTCGCAGCCATCCCAAAACAATAAAGGGGAATCACGGTAACAATACCACTAAGCGCCAACGAAGAATCCATATGCCAAGTGTGTCCAAAATCGTTGGTGCCCTCAATCCACCAATAAACAAGGGCTGCACCTGCCAACGGAAGTAGAAACATAGTTTCAAGAAACAAGCCAACACTGGCATCAACCGGGATGATTTTGCGAAAAACCCCATAAAAACAGAAGGAAAAGGCAACCCCGAGAGAGATCCAAGGCAAGCTGCCTTCAAGATGAATTCTTAATCCAATCGCTAGCGTTGCTACGCCGAGGGCGACCCATTGCATAAGCCTGAGCTTTTCCTTGAATAAAATCATGCCAAAGAGAATGCTCAACAAAGGCAGAAAGAAATAACCCAAACTCGTTTGCAATACCTGCGAGTTGGCTGCTGCGTAAATGTATATGCCCCAGTTAATTCCCACTAAGATAGAGCTTCCCATCAGGCCAAACAAAACGCCTGGCGTGCTGAACACCTGTTTCACCAAGTCCCACTTTTTTTGAAAATGAACGATGCAGAGCATTAATACCGCTGACCATACCACTCGATGGCTAAGAATTTCTAAGGGTTCCACGCTACGAACCAGCCAAACATAAAGGGGCATTGACCCCCAGAACGCATAAGCCACTACAGCCCAGATCATTCCTGTTTGTAAGTCTGATGCGGACTTTTGTGAATTTGGCATATTTTGTTGCAATTGGTTGCTAATATTCAAATAGACTTTGTATTGGATACTAAGCAAGATTGCCAACCCGACTTCGTAAGGACATACCATGGAAACGAAAACCCCTGAAATGTGGATGAAGGAAAAAGTGTATGGTTACTGGTTGTCGCAAGCACTTTATTGCGCAGCAGAATTAAACATTGCAGACATCATTTTTCGCGATGGCCCACAAACCTCGGGTGATCTTGCAAAAAAGACCAACACCGATGAACGATCTCTTTTCAGGTTGCTAAGGTATCTCGCATCGGAAGAAGTTTTTGCAGAAAACGAAACAGGCGCTTTTGCTCTTACGCCTAAAGCAAATCAACTTCGCTCAGATATTCCTGGAAGTCAGCACGCCATGGCTATCATGTCTGGTTCCGAACATTACCTAGCCTCTTCAAAAATGATTGATAATGTTCGAACGGGCAAATGCGCCTACGAAATAGCACATGGACAGCCCATTTTTGAATACCTCAAAGATCACCCAAATTCTGCCAGAGTCTTTGATAAAGCCATGGAAAGCATTCATGGTAGCGAATCCAATCAGATTCTTGCTGCCTATGATTTCTCTGAGTTTATAACACTTGCAGACATCGGGGGCGGCAATGGCAGCATGCTGTTGGCCATTCTAAACCAATACCCCAACCTGCATGGCGTCCTTTTTGATCTTTCGCATGTGACCGCAGCCACTGCTGCTTCAAAAAGCAATGTAGAACGCTTCAAGTTAGTTTCAGGTGATTTCTTTGAAAGTGTCACACCTAATGCAGATGCCTATCTACTCAGGCATATCATTCATGATTGGGATGATGAAAAAAGCATATTGATACTTAGCAATATAAAGAAGGCTCTTCCCAAACATGGCAAAGTGCTAATGATCGAGGCGATTTTGCCTGAGGGTAACACTCCTCATCCAGGTAAAATGTTTGATTGGATCATGATGGGAATTCCGGGTGGGATTGAGCGAACACTTGCAGAATACAAGATTTTGTTCGCAAAAAGCGGACTTCATATTCAACGCGTAATTCCTACGATTGGACTCAATTCCATCATCGAGGCCACACTATTATGAGGGGTATAAAAACTTTTTTCTTCTTTGCTTTAATAGCTATTGAAACAGGATTCCCTAAAGCGATTGGTGCAGCAGAACCGATCCTGCCAGTCGAATTCCGCCTGACCCGCATCACTGACTCTTGGGAAAAATACTCGACCATCCTAAGTTTTGGCAGGGGCCAGACTCTTGCGCTCGTTGATGATGGCTGCAAATTATCCATGCCCGAATGGAACACCAAGGATGAAGGCAGGCCCAAGGTTTTGGTTTCATACGACAGCGTGGATGGCGACAATGATCCCAAGCATGAAGGAAAAGGATATCATGGCTCCACGATTGGCATACCCTCTTCCATAAACTACAAGGGCAAACAGGGAGTTGCCTACAATAACCAAGTAGCAGTTATTAGAGGTCTTGAATGTTGTCATTGTAATGCAAGTGATGGAAAAACCCTAGCAGCAGCCTTACAGTGGATTGTGGACAATCATGAAAAGTATCATATTACGACGGTAAACCTAGCTCCGGTGGATGATAAGGAGCATTCTGAGCCTGTAAAAAGCGAGATCGATGAGAAGTTAAGCGCATTGCGCAAACGAAATGTTTGGGTAAGTGCGCCCTCTGGAAATCACAATTTCACTAAGGGCATTTCTTGGCCAGCCTGTCAGACTGATTGTTTTGCAATCGGCGCGGTGAAGCCGAGTAAAGACGAAATCTACCTCGACCGCAGTGCGAAAATAAGCCTTCTAGTTCCTGCCAGTGCCACCAGTTCTTCCAATGCAATTGCTTGTGGCGCAGCTATGCTACTGCGAGAAGGAATCGAAAAGAGTGGTTATGATTGGAAGATGGATGGAAAAAACCTGCCCGAAGCGATGCTGGCAATCATGCAGAAAACTGGCGTAATGGTACATGATACTGCAACGGGAAGGGACTTCCGCAGACTGGATATGCTTGCAGCATTAAACCATGTATTTGCAAAAGTTAAGTAAAGAATCCCTCCCGATGTTTTCGAGAGGGACTCTTTGATTTTCAAAAAATCAATTGGCTTTATTAAAGAGCGGCTAAGATTGCTTCTGTTATTTCCTTGGTTGAAGCTTTGCCACCAAGATCGGGGGTTCTTGGTGCGCCAGCTTTCAGCACCTTCGCAACCGCCTGATTCACATTCAGCGCAGCATCATGCAAGCCAAGATGCTCAAGCATAAGCGCACCGGAAAGCACTGCCGCCATCGGGTTTGCCATGCCTTTGCCTGCAATATCGGGTGCAGAACCGTGAACGGGTTCAAACATACTAGGGAAGGTTTTGCTGGGATTAATATTGGCGCTAGAGGCAAGGCCGATAGTACCAGTAACAATAGCTGCGAGATCGGTCAGGATGTCGCCAAACAAATTGCTAGCAACCATAACATCGAAGTGTTCAGGTTTGCGAACAAGATCCATAGCAGCGGCATCAACAAGCAAGAAAGAGGAGTGAACATCCTTATATTCAGAAGCCACTTGGTTGAAACATTCGTCCCATAAAACCATACCAAAAGTCTGGGCATTGGACTTGGTGATGGAAGTCACTTTCTTGCGTGGACGTTTTCTTGCAGCTTCAAAAGCAGCACGAATAATCCGGTCACAACCCCTTCGGGTGAAGGT
>CAMDHK010000186.1 GCA_945897965.1 Candidatus Kuenenia stuttgartensis
CATATCAAAAAACCTGAGGTGTGTTTTATCATTGCTTAAACCATCAATCTTTTGAGAATTGTTTGCATGTGTTGACTCATAGCGAGTTCTGCACCATCTGCATCATGATCTTGAATTGCCTTCAAGATGGCCTTGTGTAGTTTGCGACCAAATGCGTTTTCACGCTGCGAAGGGGTAGTACGAGCCATCTGGGTAAGTACAAATTCGTAAATAACTTCCATCAGATTTTTCATTAGCGGGTTGCCTGCAATATCAATAATTTTTCGATGAAACTGAAAGTCCAGTTCGAGTGCATCAGGGTAGGGCAACTCATCATCGTCCAGTTTTTTTAGCAACCCGGAAAGTTGAGCAATATCTTCGCTGGTTGCGGATTCGGCAGCCTGCCTGGCAGCTTGTACCTCAATCGCAGATCGAAGTTGCGCATATGTTATTAATTCTTGGGGGGAAATAGCCACTGCTGATTGTAGTAGCCTTACACAGTTTGCAAGGCTTGTGGCATTTCCAACAAAGGTTCCTCTACCTCGTTGTATATCGACAAGGCCCATGCTTTGTAAGCGGGCCAGAGCTTCCCGCAAAACAGGCCGGCTAACTTTCAATTGCTCGACAAGCTCATGCTCCCCAGGAAGCCGATAGCCTGCAAGCAAATTTCTTTCCTTGATTACCTGAGTAATTCGTTCGACAACCAAGTCGACGGTTGTATGTTTTTCGATGGCTTCCATTTGCATATAAGCAATCTCTAGGGCTTTGGTGTAAACATGTAATACATGTTAACATGGCATAAAATTTGGTCAACAGGAAACAGCATAAAAGCGTGCCGCAAAACCGTCCGCTACCATCCTGTTAAGGGTGAGATTAAAAAAAGAAGATGCCACCTATTTTACTTAGTGAAAAAGTTTCCAAAAGTTATGCGCGGCTTTTTACTTTTAAAGGTATTATCAAGGTATGGAGCCTACTAAAACTAATTCTGTTTCCACATATCGGAATCGGTTCTTCGCAGGACTTTTGCTTTTGATACTCCTTTACTTTGGCTATTTCTCTACTAATTGGTATTGGCAACGCTCTACATTGAATGAGATTGCAACTATTCAAGAATCATTACAGTCAGAAAAAGCAAAGGAATGGACCAAGGAAAAAAGAACCACTGCTCAAGAGCGAATCCAATATCTTGAAAAAGGTCTAAACAAGGAATCAAAGAAAGAACTTACCGATCGCAATACCAGAGCAGGTCTTAAAAAGGTGGAGATAGAATTCGATCGAATCCTACATTTAGATCAAAAAGAAAAGAACATCGAGTTGGATATTTGGATTAATCGAGAAGAAAAATCAAAGCAGGAGCGTGAAAAGAATATTGCGGTACTACGCAAGCAGGGTAAAGCCATCCCGCCTAAAAAAGATGTCAGCCCACTTAGTAATCAAGATCTATCAAACTTGCTGGATGTCACGACTCCCGAACTTCGGGCGAAGTTTCATCAACTAGTTAAGGAAATAAATCAAAGACGCCAGGGCAGAAACCTTCCACCCTGGAATCCTTTTAGTTCAGAATGAAACTCTTTTACTTGCTAGCAAATCGGTGACCAGCAATTGGTAGTTCAACTTTATAAAGCCCAGTGCGAGCAGTGACATAAAAAGTTTTCATATCTTTGCCTGCAAAGCAGCAGTTGGCAGGTTGCTCTGGAAAAGCAATGGTTCCCAAATGCTTGCCTTCGCTTGAGAAAATCTGAATTCCTAGCCCTGAAGTGATGTAAAGATTGCCCTTGATATCAATCGTTAGGCCATCGCCACCCGTGTTGGTTTTTCCTGCGGCCTGCTTGAGTGAGCAAAAGACTTTTCCTTTGCCAATCTTGCCATGGGTTTCAATGGGATAAGCCATCATGTCTGCCTGACCGGTGGGGATGACATAAAGTGTTTTTTCATCAGGGGAAAGAATCACACCATTAGGATTTGGCAGATCATCGATCAAGCGGGAAACTTTGCCTTCAGGTGAAAGATAGTACACACCAGTCTTGCCCTGGGGCAGGGGCATGGGCGCACGAAAAGCGGGATCAGTGAAATAGATGCCTCCATTATTGGCTACTACAACATCATTGGGAGCGTTGAAGCGATTACCCATGTTTTTATCAACGAGAACGGTGCGGGTTTTTCCATCGGGCGAATGAGCCACGATTTGTCCATCCATTTCGCAGGCAACCAATCTTCCTTTGCCATCAAACATTAAGCCATTGGCATGATTCGACTTTTCGATGAACACGGATACTTTGCCATCTTCAACCTTGTAGATTTTTTCATTGGGGATGTCGGAGAAAAAGAGGTTGCCTGCTTTGTCTACAGCAGGCCCTTCAGTGAATCCAAAACCTCCTTGAACTTTCTCGATTTTTCCGATTGGGCCAATTCCTTCGATGGTATCTGCGCCCAACGACAACAAAGCAACCGTCAAGATACTGGAAAGCATGATGATCTCCGTTAAGGTGAAAAAGGTTTAAGCGCCTATGGTAGGTCAGGTTTACCCAAGATTCAATGGGGTGTAAGTGGCTTTTTCGAGAATATGAGGGCAATAGGGATAGAATTGGAAAGAAATAAGTCAAAGATTTTCTCATTGGAAGCATAAAAGCGCTAACCAATGATAGAATAGTAATAGAGAAGCGGTTTTCTCAGAAGACGCAACGAATTTAAAGGTAGCAAATATTTCGTAGTACAAGGGGAATTGCAATGCGCAAACCTAAGCAACTTTCGAGGGAAGATCAAGAAAAACTTGATAGCCTTACTCGAAACCTCGAAAAGGAACTTGAGCATTTCATTGGTTATCCCTGTAACACCCTGTTTGATTATTCCGCTTTATATCACTTTTTAAAATTGCCTTTGAATAACATTGGTGACCCCTATGTTCCCACAAACTACCACATCAACACTCACGAATTTGAGCGTGAAGTAATTGAAATTTTTAAGAAGCTGACCAACGCTCCTAAAAAATCAACTTGGGGTTATGTGACCAATGGTGGTACCGAAGGCAACTTATACGGCATTTTTCTTGCCCGTGAGATGTTCCCTGATTGCATGGTGTATTACTCTGAAGACTCTCATTATTCGGTCAACAAAATCTTGCGCTGCCTGCATGTTCGCAACATTATGATCCGAAGTAATCCCGATGGAACCATGAATTTGGATGACCTTCGCGAAACCATTAAAATTCATCGTGATGTTCCCCCAGTTATTTTTGCCAACATTGGTTCCACCATGAAAGGCGCTTGCGATGATCTTCTTGGCATTCAGAAAATCCTCAAAGATCTTGCAATCAAGCGACATTACATTCATGCAGATGCAGCCCTAAGTGGCATGATTCTTCCTTTTGTTGATAAAGCCCCCTCTTGGGATTTCGATGCAGGCATCGATAGTGTTTCCATCAGCGGTCATAAAATGGTTGGCTCCCCTTTGCCTTGTGGCGTGGTTCTGGCCAAGAAGGAATATGTTGATCGCATTGCGTGTGGCGTAGAATACGTCGGCACCCTTGATACCACCATCATGGGTTCGCGAAACGGCCTTACTCCGTTGTTTTTGTGGTATGCATTCCGCACCATAGGCCTCGAAGGATTCCACGAAATCATCCAATCATGTATGAATGTTGCAGCCTATGCTGAAACAAAACTCAATGCCTTGAATCGCCATGCTTGGAAGCATCCAAATTCCCTCACTGTGGTATTTGACAGGCCCTCCCCCACGCTTGTTTCTAAATGGCAATTAGCTTCGAAGGGCAGTATCAGCCATTTGATTGCCATGCCTCATGTGACTAATGAAAACATTGATGAGCTTGCAGAAGATCTTGCTGGCGAAAAGCAAGATACTCGGAAAAACCGGAATTATCCTTCAACGGTTCGGAGAAGCTTATGAAGCAGATTACCATTGTTGACCATGACAGGCCCGGATTGCTTTCAGACATTTCTGAATTATTGGGGGCAGCCGGTGTTAACATCGAAAGCATTGAAGCTGAAAGCGTCGATGCAACAGCGGTCATAACCTTGATCGTGGATAAATACGATGATGCACTGAGGGCATTGACAGTTAGCCCGTTTAATGCCATCAGCGAAGATGCGATGGTAGTGCGCGTTCCAGATAAGCCAGGGGAATTGGCCCTGCTGATGAAACGCTTCAAGGATGCCAACATAAGTTTGCGAAGCTTGGTGATTTTAAAGCATGATGCAGGCCATGCCTTCGTCGCACTTTCCACCCATAACAACGTAGAATCGCAAAACTTAGTGCGAGATATTCTGGTCGGTTAGCCAGGCATCAAGCGTTCATCTTTTTTATGAAGCGGATGTTGATCCTTAGTACCATCCACAAAACAAGCCACCCATTCCGCCAACCTTTTTCCCAACCTTCTGCAAGCTTCTTGGGTTTCTTCACCGCGAGGTTCGCGCACGGAAACCGCACCATAATGCAATGTCATCAACTTGCTTACATAATCGGTAACGCCAAACACCAGAAACCCAAAATTCATCAAGACCATTAGAATAGATTGGCATGCGATCTCGCTGCCACCCGCCGATCCACCAGAAGAAGAAAACGCGCAAGCTATTTTCCCATCCACTTTCATCCATTGTCCTGCCATGGTTTCATCCCAGAACCGTTTCATCTTCCAAGATAGCAATCCCATGTTAGTGGGGCTTCCAACAGCAATGCCATCACACCAGATCACATCTTCTGCTTTGGCCTCATCAATTTTGATCACCCTAATTTCCATATTGGGAATAGAGCGTGCCCCTTCGGCTATCAATTCCGCCATCTTGGCGGTGTTACCACTCATGGAATCATAAAGCACAAGTATTTTTCCCATATGCTCACCCTCATCCTTACATTAGTTGAAAATTTACCTAATGAATTAGTGTAACAAGAAATACCGTAGCTAGTTATTTCCTTTACTTGAACTTAATTCCTTGTTGATTCTCTAAGAAATATGGTTAGTCTACATTAACTTTTTAAGGAGAATAGTATGCAGAAGAACTTGTTAAAATTAGCTATGATTATTTCGTTTGGATCGGTAATTGTTGGGAATGCATCAGCACAAGGGCCCTATGATTGGGGTCAATGGCGTGGCCCGCAACGCGATGGTATTTGCAAGGAAACCGGACTTCTGAAAACTTGGCCAAAAGAAGGGCCACCTCTCGTTTGGAAAGTCGCTGGTATCGGGGGCGGATACAGCACACCATCCGTCGCCAATGGCAAAATCTTCGGCATGAGTTATCAAGCCGATAACGAAACCGTTTGGGCACTTGATGAAAAGAATGGCGCTAAAATCTGGGAAGTCAAAATCGCCTCCAAAGGTAAAGTTGGATACAACGAAGGCTCCCGCTGCACCCCCACTGTTGATGGCAAAAATCTTTATGTCGTTGGCGTCTCCGGCGATGTCGTATGCCTAGAATCTAATTCAGGAAAAATACTCTGGCAGAAAAACTTCGCCAAGGATTTCAAAGGCAAGATGATGTCCGGTTGGGGCTTCTCCGAATCTCCGCTCATTGATGGCGATATGGTTATTGTAACTCCGGGCGCTGATGACGCTGCCCTCGTTGCACTTGATAAAAATACGGGCAAGACGATCTGGGCTTCCAAAGTTGAAGCAGGCGGCGGTGCAGGTTATGCCTCGGTTGTTATTTCTGAAGCTGGCGGTATCAAACAATACATCACTTGGCTTGGTAAATGCATCGTTGGCGTTAATGCAAAAGATGGCAAACTACTTTGGCGCTACGGAGCCAATGCAAACGGTACTGCAAATATCCCTACCGCAATTGTTAAGGGTGACCTAGTATTCTGTTCCACCGGCTATGGCAAAGGAACAGCCCTTGTTCGGCTTATTCCTGATGGCAAGGGTGGTATCGAAGCCAAGGAAGTTTACTATCTGAAGGAACAGAGCAAAGATATTCAAAACCACCATGGTGGCATGGTTCTTCTTGGAGATCATGTTTATTTTGGCACGGGCCATAACAGTGGTGTACCCTGCTGCTTGGAAATGGCAACGGGCAAAGTTATTTGGAAGGAAGAAAAACGACCAGGCTCTGGCTCTGCTGGTGTTCTCTATGCAGATGGAAGACTTTATTTCCGCAATCAGGATGCAACCATGAACCTACTTGAAGCGACCCCTAAAGGCTATAATTTGCTTGGTTCATTCAAGCTTGCAGAACCCAGTGGCAAAGCTAGCTGGCCTCATCCAGTGATTGCTAACGGTCGCCTTATCATTCGAGATCAAGATAAAATCTTCAGCTATTCGGTCAAAGCTGCCCAGTAATACTGTTGCTGGATTCTAGGGTCCATAGGCTTTTGCCCGTGGACCTTTTTTATTTCTCATATGAAACAACTTTATGGCTGATTCAATTTATGATGTCATCGTAATTGGCCTAGGCGGCATGGGTAGCTCTGCTGCAATGCAGCTTGCCCTTTCCGGGCTTAAAGTTCTAGGGCTAGAACAATTCGAACCCAATCATGAATTAGGTAGCTCGCATGGGAAAACACGCGCTATCAGGCTTGCCTATTACGAAAATCCTAATTATGTCCCCTTGCTTAAACGCGCTTATCATCTTTGGCACGATCTCGAATGGCGCGTGGGCGAAACATTGCTTGAAGAATGTGGCTGCCTAAGCGTGGCTTATCCCAATCATGAAGTCATTCAAGGAATCATTGCGAGTTCAGCACTACATTCCCTCGATGTTGATTTTTTATCGCATGAACAGCTTTCAGAAAAATATGGGTTTCTCAATCTTCCTGAAAGCTATGTTGGAGCCTACGAAAAACTAGGTGGTTATCTTTGGGTTGATCGTTGTGTACGGGCATTTCAAAAAATCGCCCACAATAATAATGCTGACCTTCTTTTCGAAACCCCTGTTACTTCCATTCGAAATGTTGGTACGGATATCGAGGTGGATACCCCCAAGGGAAAATATCTGGCTCGCAAAGTGGTTATCACTGCGGGCCCTTGGGCTGCCAATTTTCTAGGCACTTCGGGCAAATGTTTGAGCCTCATGAGGCAGACAACCCATTGGTTCATGCCTGAAAAACCACAGGACTTTTTTAGGGATAAAGTACCCGTCTTCATGGTTGCTGACCAAGAAGGCTTCTTTTACGGATTTCCCATGGTCGACCCGGAAGGGGTCAAAATTGCCAGGCATTACGGTCAAGTAGAAGTTCATCAACCTTCTGAAATTATGCGGGGGATACTTCCCGAAGATGACGCAGCACTCCGGGTGTTTTTGAATCGAAGGATTCCAACACTGGCGAAATCGCATTCCCCACTTGCAAAAACTTGCATTTACACACTCTCGCCCGACAGGCATTTCCTGGTGGGCCCGCTTCCCGAAAACCCAAATATCATCGTAGGCGCTGGGTTTTCTGGCCATGGATTTAAATTCGCTTCCGTCGTGGGCGAAATATTAAGTCAGCTTGTTTGCAACCAACCTGTTAACCTAAACATTGAATTTTTAAACTTAGGGCGTTTCCTCAATGACAGCGGCAGGTAATGAAATTATCATTAGATCGTTGTTAGATTTAACTTTACGAAAGGGATGATTATGAAAAGTTGGAAAATGATTGCGTTCGTGTTGTGTGCAATTTTTGGTGCTAATGCCTCTACACTTCTAGCACAGGAAAAATCTGCTTTTTCTTCTGCAACGATTGATCTTGGTGTAGTAGTAACGGATATCGAAAAAGCTGCAAAATTTTACACCGAGGCAATCGGGTTTAAGGAACTCAAAGGATTTGATGTCCCTGCTGATTTCGCAGGGGATGCTGGCCTTACTGCAAAAAAAGCACTGAGCATTCGTGTATTTGTTCTGGGCGAAGGGCATGGCGCAACCAAGATTAAACTCATGCAGATTGAAGGCGTTAAACCCAAAAAATCTGATAATGAATTTATTCACTCCCAAACTGGGTTTCGCTATTTAACCATCATAATTAATGATACCAATGCAGCCATGGAACAACTGAAAAAAGCAGGGGTCAAACCGATTGCTAAAACCCCCATCATGATTCCTGAGTCGATTGCCAAGGATCTTTATTTGACGATTATACAAGATCCAGATGGCAATTTGATCGAACTGGTCGGGCCCAAAAAGTAAGGCTTGATTAAAACTTAAAGGACACATGAAGTTATTTCATGTGTCCTTTTTTATTGGATAAGAAGATAGCTTATAAAGCGAATTCTTGGAGTTCTTCAAGGCTTGCAAATTCCAAGGTAGAAATATGAGTTGCGTTCAAATTTACCTTAGGGGCGAACCCTGCATCGTAAGCTTCTTTCCAACGCGATGCGCAAAGGCACCAGCAATCACCTGGTTTTAAACCGGGGAAAGCCCAATCAGGTACAGGGGTAGAAAGATCATTGCCTCTCTCCTTACTGAATTTCAAAAATTCTGCAGTCGCTTGAACACATACAGTGTGAATGCCAAAATCGCCTGGCCCAGTGTCGCATTTACCATTTCGGTAAAATCCTGTCTT
>CAMDHK010000187.1 GCA_945897965.1 Candidatus Kuenenia stuttgartensis
AGAAAGATCCTTATGAGACCAGCAACCTTGAAGATAAAATGCCTGACAAGGTGAAGGAACTTCAAGCCATCCTTCAAGAGTTGAAGAAGGATGATGTTACGAAGTTGCCCGAGGATCTGTTGAAAGAAAAGAACTAGTAATTGCGACCAAACAAACAGATACTCTCACTTTCTACCCTGATATAATAATGTTGATTGATTATAATCCTTGTTCCAGATGAAACGGTGCTTTTCATGTTTACGAAATTTATGAAGCTGGGTGTTGTAGGTGCTGCAGGTGTGGGTTTAATTCTCGCCCAGCAGAATGTAAATGGGCAGCGTGATACCGTTATTCCAGCGGTTGGGGGTGTTACCAAGCCTCCGATTAGTTCGAATCAATACTGGGGCTGCCTGGGTTATTGCAATGGCCCCTTGCGATCCACAAATAATCAATACTGGGGCTGCTTGGGTTATTGCAACGCCCCCTTAAATTCAAATAACGATGTATATGTTCCAACTCAGGAAACAGCCACGCCTTTCACTCCTATGTTTGCAGCTGCTGCTGCTGCGGGCAGTAATGCCAAGTTCCTTTTCCCCTTTGGGGATTTGATGAACAAGATGGCGACTATGCAGGCGCCCCCACCTCCTGAACCTGATCCAGTTGAAGTTGCAAGGCTTACCAAGCAACTGGCGGATGAAAATAATAAATTGCGGGTTCAAGCTGCTGCAGAGCTTGCAAAGCGTAAAGCCAAAGCTGCGGTAAAGCCATTGATGTCTATGCTGCGAGACCCAGATCCTGTGGTGCGTACAAGTGCAGCAGCGGCTTTGGCACATTTGGGCAAAGATGTTGTGGGGGATGTCACGCAGGGTTTGTATGCAGAAGATCGCATGACTCGCATGGGTTCCGCAATGACATTGGGAATGATAGGCGAGCCTGCAAAAACCGCAATTACTGCGCTTAAAGGAAGCTTGATTGATACAGATGTGAAGGTGCGGGGGCATGCTGCCCAAGCGATTTACAGGATTTCGAAAGATGCGAAAACTGCTCTCCCGGTGTTGTTGAAATGCATGCAGGATGAAGATGAGCATGTTCGAGTAGGGGTGATCAATGCTCTTGCAATGATGGGGGCGGATGCAAAACCTGCAGAGCCCGAATTAAAAGCCAGGCTGACAGATACCGTCCCATTGATTCAAATCAAGGCTGCAGAGGCGTTACTGGAAATTACCAAAGACCCGAAGGGGTTGGCGCCTGTGCTTATTCCTGTTTTAGAAAAGCTTGCGGGTAATGAAGATGCGGGAATTCGTGCAGAGGTTGTTGCTTTGATTGGCCAGCTTGGTATTCACGATGCAAAAGCGGTAGAGTTATTGCAGATTGCTACGCGGGACAAAGATTCAAATGTTGGGCAGATTGCATTAAGTGCTTTATATCATGCAGGCGATCCTGCAGTGCCTTCCTTGATCAAGGGGCTTACGGATTTAAATGTGCAGGTAAGGTTTCGTTCGGTAACTGCATTGGCGCAAATGGGCCCAAAAGCAGAAAAAGCAATACCGGCTCTTATTAATGCGCTAAGTGATTCAGATATTTCGATCCGATGGGAAGCTGCTTTGGCGTTGGGTAAGATGAAAAGCCTTGCGAAGCCTGCGGTCGAAAGACTAATCGATGCTTTGGAAGACCCTGCGTATCAGGTTAGGTTGATGGCTGCAGAGGCACTGGGGGAAATTGGACCCGATGCCAAAGCAGCTTTGGATGCATTGAAGAAGGCGCAAAACGACAAGCGAGGCGAGGTTGTTGACGCCGCCAGGCTTGCGATTAAGACGATATCAAAATAGATTTACATGCCTGCGCGAATGATGCCTAAAAACTGATCAGCTTTGACTCGCAAAGGTTGTGCACTCTGCGAGAAGCTTCTGGTTAAAATATATTTACATGCCTGCGCGAATGATGCCTAAAAACTGATCAGCTTTGAGGCTGGCGCCACCTATCAAGCCGCCATCCACATCGGGTTGGCTTAAAAGGCTTGCTGCGTTATCAGGTTTTACGCTACCACCATATTGAATGACCATATGCGCTGCAACTTCAGCGCCATGATGGTTGGCAACCCAGCTACGAATAAACGCATGCGCATCTTGTGCTTGCTGAGGAGTGGCATTATGGCCTGTACCGATGGCCCAAACGGGTTCATAAGCCAAAACCAATGATTTAAAACAGGTGGCACTAACACCAGCAAGGCTGCCATCGAGTTGATTCTTAAGGATTTCATTGGTTTTATTGGCTTGGCGTTCATCGAGCGTTTCGCCCATGCAAAGAATAACATGCAGTCCTACGTTTAAAGCGGCATGAACTTTTTTATTGACTGCGATATCGCATTCACCCATTTTATGTCTGCGTTCGCTATGTCCAAGGATTACATATTTACAGCCAATGTCGAGGAGCATAGCGGGGCTGATTTCGCCTGTGAAAGCACCTTCTTTTTCGTGGTAACAATTTTGGGCGCCCAGTGCGATATGGGTTCCTTTTAGAACTTCCCCTACGGTTTGAAGGTAGGTGAAAGGTGGGCAGAGCGCAACATCAATTTGATGGTTTCCTGCCATGAGTGCAACCACTTCTTGGGCCAGTTTTTTTGCGGTGGCATGATCGGTGAACATTTTCCAGTTGCCTGCAACAAATTTCTTACGCATGTTTAGTCCGACTTTCTAAAAGAGGTTAATATCTTGAAGTTATATTAAAGAACAAAAGTATTATTTGCCAACATCTTAAGCAATAATCCGTAAAAATATTAAGCAATACCTAGAAACCATTAAGGTTCCAGTAAACAATTCATTGAAAGAAGGTACTGGTTTTTAGCCAGAGATTTGTGCGATGGGATACGATCCCAGCACAGTTACTTCAGTACATTCATCATGAAAAGCTTTGAGCATTTTGCTGATTTTCGGGTCATCGATATGGCCTTCGAAATCCGCAAAGAAAATGTATTCGTTTTTAGCAATACGTGAAGGGAAAGATTCGATCCAAGCCAAGTTCACTTTGTTGGCTTTGAATACAGCAATGGCATCTGCAAGCGAGCCTGGGCTGTGTGGAATACGGAACATAAGAGTGGTTTTATCGTTGCCAGTCTTGGCGGTTTTCTGATGCCCAATCACTGCAAACCGGGTTTCATTGTCTGCGGAATCTTGAATATCTTCAAACAAAATACGTAAGCCATATCGAACAGCAGCTTGCCTGCTAGCAACAGCAGCGGCACCTGGTTCGCGTTGGGCTAATTCTGCAGCCGTGGTGGTGCTTGAAACTTCAGTAAGCAAAGCGTGTGGGGTGTTTTTACCAAGCCAGTTTCGGCATTGCGAGATTGCTTGGGGCTTACTGTAAACCCTGCGGATATCTTTTGCTTCGCATTTTGCCATCAAGTTGTGATGGATTTGCAATCTGATTTCAGAGCAGATAATCATTTGAGGCATGCGCATGAACATATCAAGGGTATCAGCAATGCGCCCATCGGTGGAGTTTTCGACAGGAACAACACCAAAATCGGCGTGCCCGCGGTTTACTTCTTCGAATACTGCGGTGATACTGCCAACGGGAACAAATTCGACAGCCTGACCAAAGCGTTCGATGGCGGCAAGATGGCTGTAACTGTATTCTGGCCCGAGGTAGGTTACTTTAAGGAGTTTTTGTAATGCTCTGGAACCGCTCATGATTTCGCGGAAAACTGCGCGAACTGTACTTGCATCAAGGGCGTTCGGATATTTCGAATGGGCTTCTAAAACATTCGCTAGAACTTCTTCTTCGCGGGCAGGAGAGAAGATATCCTCCCCATTCTCCATTTTAATCTTCCCAACTTCACCTGCTGCAGAGGCTCTATCGTTTATTAGTTTTAGGATTTGCAAATCGAGTTTATCAATTTGATTGCGAACACTTTTGACAAGTGCTTGCGCTTTGGCAGGGTTGGGAGGAGTGACCGGTTCGATTTTTCGCGCCATGATAAGTCTCATTTAGGAATACTTTTTTGCGAAAAGTTTGGTTAATGTATGGGTGCCATTGCTTAGTGTCAATGAAGTAATCTCAGAACCCTCAACAAAAGGATCTTTGAACCAACTTATCATATTGCCTATATTTTTTAAAGTCCTTAAATTAACAAATTCAATGGATTTTGTTAGTGTTCAAAAGAACAGAGATAGATGCTGCTGCCAAATTGGCGGTTGGGGTGAAAGTTCGGCCTTTTTTTGGCTTCCTCCTGCACACTAAAATATTTTTCGCAATCGTTTTATCTCTATACTTACATTAGACTTATGATTTATTGGTTTGGATTCTTTAATTCTGGCATGGCACTTGCTAATTCATCTTTATCAAAATTCTGCCTATACTAATTAAGATTCGATTGTCCTGTTTTTTAAGTGTAGGTGAATTCTAGTGCCATTATTTTGTGTAAAATGGCAATATTTGCAAATAACTGTTTGGCTTGAGCGAATAATTTACTGACTATCTTACATTTTCGAACAATTTTGTTCGAATCTTTTCTTGGAGAACTGAGATGGCTGAAGAAAAAATCATCGGTATTGATCTTGGAACCACCAATTCCGTTGTTGCAGTTATGGAAGGTGGCGAAGTGAAGGTTATTGCCAATCAAGAAGGTAATCGCATTACCCCCAGCGTGGTTGCCTTCACGGATAAGGGCGATCGATTAGTTGGCGATCCTGCCAAGCGACAGGCGGTTACTAATCCCCGCAGGACTGTATATTCCATTAAGCGCTTTATGGGTCGTAGGGTAAGCGAAGTTAAGGGCGAAGAAAAGTTGGTTCCCTACAAGGTTTTAGGCGGCCCCGAAGAAACTGCAAAAGTTGACATCGATGGTAAGTCTTACACCCCTCCCGAAATCTCTGCAATGATTCTGCGCAAGCTTAAAGAATCTGCAGAGAACTATCTCGGCCACACGGTTCGTAAGGCTGTTATCACGGTTCCTGCTTATTTTAATGATGCTCAAAGGCAATCCACCATCGAAGCGGCTCAGATTGCCGGTTTCGATACCGAGTGGGAAATCGAAGATCCCGTGACCGGTAACAAATCCCGTCAGCGCATGCGCATTATCAATGAACCCACCGCTGCTTCCCTTGCTTATGGCATGGACAAGAAGGCCAACGAAAAGATTGCGGTATTTGATCTTGGGGGTGGTACCTTTGATATTTCCATTCTTGATGTAGGCGATGGTATTTTCAAAGTTGAATCAACCAATGGTGATACCCACCTTGGAGGTGACGATTTCGATCAAGTGGTTATCGATCACATTGCAGAAGAATTCAAGAAAGAAAATGGCATCGATCTGCGTAAAGATCAGATGGCATTGCAACGCCTCAAAGAAGCTGCAGAGCGTGCCAAGAAAGATCTTTCCCAGCAGACGACCACGGATATCAACTTGCCATTTATTACTGCAGATGCCACTGGGCCTAAGCATTTACAAATGGCTATGACACGAGCCAAATTTGAGCAATTGGTTGATCCTTTGATCGAAAAATGTCGTGGCCCTGTGGTTCGTGCCCTTGCTGATGCCAAGATGAAACCATCTGATATTGATGAAGTTGTCATGGTGGGCGGGATGACACGCATGCCAAAGATCCAGTGGTTGGTCAAGGATATTTTCGGCAAAGAAGGCCATCGTGGTGTGAACCCTGATGAAGTGGTTGCAATCGGTGCTGCTATTCAAGGCGCGCAACTTCTTCTAGGCAGCAAATCAGAATTGTTGCTGGTAGATGTGACCCCTCTTTCGCTGGGTATTGAAACTTTGGGTGGCAGGTTGACTCGCTTGATCGAGCGCAACACTTCCATCCCTTCCGAAAAGAAACAGGTATTCTCGACCGCTGCAGATGGCCAGACTGCGGTTACTATCTCTGTTTATCAAGGTGAAAGCGAAATCGCCAAGAGCGTAGGAAATCGCATGCTTGGTGAATTCAACCTCGAGGGCATTGCTCCTGCAGCCCGTGGCGAACCACAGATCGAAGTTACTTTTGCTTTGGATACCAACGGCATTCTCAAAGTCACCGCCAAGGATCTTGGCACTGGCAAAGAGGCCAAGGTTGAAATCAAGGGCTCGAGCGGTATTAGCAAAGAAGAAGTCGACAGGATGCGTAAGGATGCCGAGTTGCATGCTGATGAAGATAAGCGCAAGCTGGAAATCATCAATGCTCGTAACGAAGCGGATAACACGGTCTTTCAGATTGAAAAGCAGCTTAAAGAGCATGGTTCGAAATTGTCCGATTCCACCAAAACGGTGGTTCAGGGCGCTATCGATCGGGTCAAGGAATCTTGCAAGGGCGAAGACGCTCAGGCTATGAAGCAAGCTACTTCCGATTTGATCACTGCTTCACAAGAGTTGGCCAAACATATGTCGGGTGGGCCCGGCGATGCAGGGCAATCTGGCGCAGCACCAGGGCAGGGCGCTGCACCGGGTGGTAAGGGTGGCGATGATGTCATCGATGCCGAGTTTGAAGTGAAGAAGTAATCAGTATTAAATAACTAAAAAGCTCTGGAGAAGTCTCCGGAGCTTTTTTTATTGGTTATCGATACCTTTTGGAGTAAAGCTTCGCCCCTATTTTGCCCAGATTCTTCTTAATGAAGCTTTGGGCTTTGTGTTCTATATATCCCGCCTTGACCTGCTTTTTCCTTTGTTGCTATAAACTCTAATGAATAATTAACTTCGTTTAGGCATGGATGTCTGAATGGAAGGTAAAGAATAGGGAGTGGTTTCGGATGAAAAAGCCGGACGCCGTACAGCACAGTTGGTTCACTTGGCCAGCCTTTTTGGCCTTGATCATTGCGTTTTCAATGGTGGGATTGGTCATTGCTCAAAACCCCAATGAGCGCACGGTAAAACCTGGTCCCAGCCCGCAAGATAAAGACGAAATCAACAAGAAAGACGGCAAAATCTGGGTCCTTGACTTCAAATTTAAAGATCCGAGACTGGTCAAAGTCGATATCCCGGGTCGTGGTCAGAAAGTTTGCTGGTACCTCTGGTATCAGGTAATTAATAACACGGATAAGCCACGCAGATTCGTTCCAGATTTCGAAATCCGCACAACGGATACTAACACCGTGCATAAAGATCAGATTCTGCCTAAAGTTCAAAAAGCGGTTATTAGACTGGAAGATCCTACTGCAGACCCAGATGATTCAGATTCTGGCTTCTATAAAATCAAGAATTCCGTAACGATTGCCAAGGATGAAATCCCCCCCTCGCAACCCGGTGTGCCCCCTAAAACCGTCACGGGAGTGGCAATTTGGGATGATGTAGACCCCGATGCCAACAGATTTAGCATTTTTATCACCGGATTATCCAACGGGTGGGCTGTAACCGACCCAATACCCCCAGATATTGAGCCCGTAGTTCGTCGTAAGACCTTACAGGTTAACTTCAAACGGCTAGGCGACAAGTTCAACCAGAAGAGCGGTGAAATCCAGTTTATACCCCCTGCTAGCTGGATTTACAGGGCTGCCACCGTCAAAATTCCGCCTCTTGGCATTGCTAATAAAGATGACGCTGGCAAAAAAGAATAATTCTTGTAGAATACTACTTCTAAATCTTCGTGTTCCTTTCCCACCCAATTAGGGGTCGGAAATTTTTTTTGACTGGAGCTATAAACATGGCACATAAAAAAGGTCAGGGGTCTGTAAAGAACGGTCGCGAATCCAACGCACAGCGCCTTGGAATCAAAGTTTTTGGTGGCGGTAGCGTAACCATCGGCTGCATTATTCTTAGGCAGCGCGGTACCAAGTTCCACCCTGGTAAAAATGTTCGCAGGGCCAAGGATGACACCCTTTTCGCCATGGCAGATGGCAAGGTTGTTTTTGATCGAGATGGCCGTCGCGTTAATGTTGTTCCCCCAGTTGCTGTTGCTGTTAACTAAAGCACGCTTCTAATGTTTTCTGCACGCCTGCTGGTTTCTACCAACGGGCGTGTTTTTTTATACACTCTTTAATCCTCGTTTTATCTCATGCCTTCTTCACCTCCCAATTTTCAAAACTTTTTGAACCTCGATGAGTTTGAAACTGCCGCAAGGCTTTTACTTTCTCCCATGGCTCATGCGTATTTTGCAGGGGGTGCTTGCGATCAAATCACTCTTCGAGAAAATATCTCTTTCTGGAATACCATCAAGCTTTGGCCCAGAATTTTGCAAGGTGTTGCGACCCCCGATTTAAGCACAACCCTCTTTGGTCATTCGGTAGCACTCCCGTTTTTTCCTGCGCCAGTTGCCATGCTTAAACTTGCTCACCCCCAAGGCGAACTCGCAGTGGCAAAAGCCATGAATCAATTAACCCTGCCTTACTTTGCCAGCACCATGGCGACCACATCCCTTGAAGATGTCGCCCAAGAAACCAAAAGTACCTCAGCTTATTTTCAGCTCTATTGTTTTAAAGATCTCGCATTAACTAAATCGTTGATCCAACGAGCAGAGCAAGCAGGATTCAAAGGCTTGGTGGTTACCGTAGATGCTCAAAGCTTAGG
>CAMDHK010000188.1 GCA_945897965.1 Candidatus Kuenenia stuttgartensis
TCCTTGCCCAGATTCTTAAGCCTTCGTTTTTCAGGTTTTCACCTGCCTCGTTTGGTTCTTAGCTTTGGGTTCCCCAACCCGTTTGCTGCAAACCGTTCGAGCGACTTAAGTGAGGGCTGAGATACCCTGTTTGTAATAACTGTCAATACGTGATTGAATTACTTTCAAAGTTTTGAAAAATTTTCAAAAGGCTTATTTAGTAGCTGTAAAACAAGGCTTTTTCTAAGCTTTGAGTTTTTTCTCGGAGATTAATATTAGATTTTCTGGCAGATAATGTCTTGGATTAGCTGATATAAAGACTTTATGCTTGTTTGAAAAAATTCCCGATCCATAATTGAGCATCCGGCCTTTTACTTATTGGAGATTTTTCGTTGAGTACATTGGAAATTCATCAGAAAGATGGCGCTATCTGGAGCATGGATGTTTTAGGTTCCTTGGAAATAGGCAGGCAGCGCATTGGCGAACCTAATCCAATTGCGTTCATTCAAGGTTCGGGTGAAAATGGTTTCGACAGATTGGTTGTCGCCCCCTTGGCAGAGGCATCCTTCAGCAGAAGGCAAATCACCCTCGAATTGCTAAACGCTAAAACTTTACGGCTGACCAATACTTCGAAAAAACCATGGCAACTTGATGTTGAAACCATGCTTGAGCCCAATCAGGTTGTTGAAAAATCCATTCCTTGTTCGTTTGCTTTGCATACCTTGTTGTTCAAGGTCCATGCTGTTTCTCAAAATATTCCAGTAGAAGAAGTCGAGATTTTTCATTCCATCTCCGAGTCCGTCAGCGGTCATGGAACCATTCTTGAGCAATCCAACAAGCTTGCCAATGTTACTGATGCGGAGTTTATTGATATTGTGAACTGGTTGCAAATGACCATGCAAGTCCTTCAAGGAACTATTGGAAGCCAAGATTTTATAAAGGAAGCTGCAGTTGCCCTAGTTGATATTGTGGGCCTTGAGTCTGGGCGGGTTTTACTCGGGACACCCGGGAATTTGAAAGTTGCTACCGCTCATCCACCAGAGTTTTTTAATATTAAAAACTGGGAGCCAAACAAAAACATTGTGAAACGGCTTTCTGAATTTAAAAAGACAATTTGGCATACTGGCGAAATTAAAGTCGGGAAAACTAATCTAGGAGCCATGGCTGTCGTGGCTGCACCTATCATGGATTCCAAAGGTAATTTTCTTGGTGCACTGTATGGCGAAAGATCCCCCACGAAAAGTGAACGCCGCTCTGCTATTATCGAAGGCCTTTTAGTAGATATGCTTGCTTGTGGATTATCCACCGGCTTAGTTCGTCAAACGCATGAAAAAGATGCAGTGCAGGCTCGGGTGCAATTCGAACAATTCTTTACTCCTGAGTTGGCTAGGCAACTTGCCTTGGAACCTACTTTGCTTCATGGAAGAGAAGCGGACGCAACATTATTGTTTTGCGATTTAAGGGGGTTTAGCAGGATTAGCGAACGCATTGGGCCCGAGGGTACCAATAAATTGATGAGCGTTATTTTTGATGCGCTTTCCAAATGTGTTCAAGATCAATCCGGGGTTTTAGTGGACTACCTTGGTGATGGTATGCTTGCAATGTGGGGTGCGCCCGGGCATCAACCAGATCATGCAAAGCGTTGCGTAATCGCAGCTCAAAAAATGCAAATGCAAATTCCCCTGATCAACGAAAAGTGGAGTAAGCTAATTGGCGAACCACTTGCCCTAGGGATTGGTATTAATTCTGGGAAAACCTGGGTGGGAAACACTGGGTCATCGATAAAATTTAAATATGGCCCACTGGGTCCTTCAGTGAATCTGGCAAGCCGGGTTGAAGGGCTTACAAAATATCTGCGTAGTTACCTTTTAGTTACCGGTGCTACCAAGAAATTATTAGATGATAGTTTCCTCACGCGTAGGGTTTGTAAAACCACCGTGGTGAATGTGGTTGAGCCTGTTGATATCTACGAGGTTTTTGTAGAGGCGAACGAAAAGAGTAAAAGGCTGAAACAAGTTACGGAACAAGCTTTGATAGAACTTGAAAAAAACAATTTCAGAGAAGCATCGAAGATCTCAGGATTTAGCCTGGCAGAATTCCCAGATGATGGACCCCTTATTTTGATTCTTCACCGTGCGGTGGAAATGCTGATGAATCCCACTCAGGCGTTTCAGCCTGTTTGGCATCCACCCGGGAAATAGTTATCAGGGAATGGAACTAGGATTGTAGGTTTTCCAGCATTTCTTTGCGTGATATAAGGCGTTGGCCTCGGCATTCATCAATATGAAGTGCTTTAAGCAGCCTTTTGCGCAGTTTTGCCATCGCTTGTTCAACTGCGTTGAATGAAATGCTTTTCATTTGGATGGCGCCCCCAGCTCTGCGGTCATGTCCACCCGCCCTGCCCATCCGGCCTACCACTTTTTTCAGCAGTTCGCCAGCCTTGGCGTTTGCACCCGACGCCCGCGCAGAAAGAATTAATTTATTTTCAAAGAGCCCTGCGCATACCGCCCAATCGACTTCTTCAAAACGAATCAGGAAATCAACAACTTCTGCTGCAAGTTCGGGTTGGGGCAAATCGTGAACCCAGCTAATGATCAGCCTGTCATAAATAAACGAACTTTGTAAGGCTTGAACAACCCCTTCAAAATGCGATTGTGGCAAGCGGGCGTTTCGTATCTCAGCAAGTAAATCTTTATCTGCCTTGGGGAAAAGCCAAAGCAACGCTTCTTCATCTGCACTGCTTGCATGCCTGGGGAAGCCCATTAATTCGGTTTCCATCCCATACATCATTGCAGTAGCAACCTTAAATGATACTTCCACATTTTGCTCGCGAAGATATTCTGCAACCACAGAACAAGTTGCACCCATGCTCTTGCGCACATCCACGAAAGGGATTCCCCGCACATTTCCGGGTGTGTCATGGTGATCAATCACAGCTACCAAAGGAATGCCATTTTCATTAGAATGCCTGCCTGTTTTAGGCTGACTGTCTACCATTACTGCAACATCACCTTCGTGCCATTCAATTCCATCCATCGGAACTAATTCCAAGCCAAGAAGATCGACCATGGCTCTGTTTTCAGAGCGATTGATTAGGCCATCGCGGGTCAATCGGATTTTTTTTCCAAGTACGCTTTTTACGAGATGAGCAAGCCCAACCATGCTGCCAATGCTATCTGGATCAGGGTTGATGTGAGAAACAAAAGTAACTCTGGTAGCGTTTTTGATTTCTGCAAGAAATCGATCCGAGCGCAACTGGGTGGTGGTGCGATAGTTGACCTTCGATTTTCGCGTGGACGGTTTCTTTAGTCCCTTAGCTTTCATGACTTTACCATTTCGAAGCAGTTTCTTTTTTGTCTTCGCCTGTAATGCATCAGCTTTAGCCAATACCGTACTCATAATATTTCTTTGCTCAATTCTTGAATGCGATTCCATTGCTTCAATGTTACGGGCATAACTGATAGTCTAGGTATTCTAACAAGTTCCCAGTCCGAGAACGAAGAATCTGATTTAATTTTAAGAAGACTTACCGGATTTTTAAGTCGTTTGTTGGGAACAACTTCCACTACCACTAATTTTTCATCCTTAGAATTCGGGTCTTTTATAGGCCCCGCACTCACGAGCATTTCCCCCACCACAGCTTTTTCCTTACCAGTGTGGTAGAAATAGACTTTATCACCCTTAGCTATTTGCCTTAAGTACTTAAGCGCCAATGGGTTAGCTACCCCATCCCAAAGGGTCTTGCCTGCTGCTTCGAGGTCAGCATAAGAAAAGTCATCAGGTTCTTGTTTAAAAAGCCACAAGTTCATATTTGATTTGCATTTAAAGCCAATAAAGCGAGTTAGATTCCGATGGAATACAAAGGATTACCCAACCAGCAAGATTTGATTTTAACCGTACATGCTTTACATATCAAGGGTTTGGTGCGTCTTTCCCAAGAATGATTGCATTTAATGTCGTTCGTTGCCTGTCTGTTAGGTTTCTTGGGGAATTTGAGAATATTGCGTCTAATCGGAACGCTTCTTTAGTTTGAAGGAGGGATTCTTCTCGAAGTTCAGCCCGATTAGGTCTTTTTGCATCTGCCAAATAAGCTTTCCAAAGGAGGTTCGCCACCTGGAAACGCAGCTTAATTTCGAACGGATCAAAAGGGATGGCTTGCCTAAGTGCTTGCGCAGCATCGAGATACTGATTAACAGCTTGGGTTTTATTGCTTTCTGCGTAAAGGGTTCGGATTTGGGCTTTAACCAAAGCGGGCTCGATCGACTCACGATTCAATTTTGCAGCTCGGTCCAGTTCCAGAAGGGCAGCGTTGCCAAAAGCCAGCGCTTGGCTGTCTCCATTTCGGGTAGCTTCGAAAAACGCAACTGGGTACCAAGTGCCAAGTAAGAGGTTCCAGCGAGGATTCTGTGGTTCTAAAGCAGAGGCTTGCTGCAAGGGAGAAAGGACCACCGTGCGAAGTTTAATAAGCTTGGAATCATTTTTTCTATCGGGCGGGGAAGTTGCAATTAATTGGCCATTTTGAATTGCCTGGGTTCCTAAAGTGAATGCGTTAGCAAGAGGCAGGAAAACGCCAACCATAAAAAATCCCGTGACTCCAGCTATTACAGGAAAGACCCACGCAGGCCTAAGGCCCCTGATGGTTGAATCTGAAAAAGTGGTGCTCCAAGCCAGCGCTGCAACCGTCCAGAAAGGCACCATCACCGAAGCGAATATGATGCTTCCCGAAACACAAAGATTCAGCAGCATTGCAATCAACCCTGCGAGCAAAATCCTCTTCATCCAGAATTTGTTGATGTAAAGGTTTTCTAAAACACCAATCGCGATGAACCAAGCAGCAGTTCGGAGCAGTGCGCCAATGCTTTCCTGAATTAAATCCGAAGGAGGCTTATATTCAACCCGCAGAACAAATGCAATCAACAGCCCCAACATGCCCCCAAGGTAACAAACCCAAGGCGGAATTGGGTTGCTATACTCCTGCTCTGATGATTCATTTTCACGATGCATCACCAGTCGTTGGAATAATATCGCAATAACCATTGCAAATAAAAGTAGAGCGACGATACCCGCAGAAGACCAAAGTTCTAAAGCGAAGTTGTGCGGATCTTTGATTTTCTCTAGAGCATTTTCATTCATGAATCGAGCGTAGGAATTTCCAAAGTTCCCAGGCCCCACTCCCAGAAGGGGGTACTGTTCTATCATTTTCCATGTGCCCTTCCAGTAATCGATCCTGGCACTTAAACCACCGGAAGATTCTTTTTGGAAGATGCCCGCCAAGGAGTTGGTTTTCCAAATCATAACTGCAAAAATAGAAACAATTGCTATCGAAGCTAGAAGCCAAACCCTTTTTGCAGGGAATGTATTCCAAAGATAAAGTACAGTAGCAGATATCAAAACCAGAAAGATGGAAGCCATTGCCCCCCTGCTGAAGTTTGCCCAGATTGCAAAAATAAAAGCTCCCGCAATCCCCAGCGCCATGGGGAAGAGTATTTTTCTTTTGCTGTTAAACCATGCTGCAACTGAAAGAGCCAAGGCAGAGGGCAACATTAGCGCAAGGAAGCTTGCAAGAGTATTAGGATGCGAAAAGGTGCTATAGATGTGGGTCTGCATAACCCGTATTCGCAGTTGATCTAGGAAGTTATTGTCTGGATCAAAATTTCCTGAACTTTGTTCCATGAAGTCTTTTCGCAGCTTTTCGATGTTGTTGCCATACTGCTCACGCAATTTGGGCATTTCCCAGCAGTATTGATAAAGCCCAAAGATTACCACTGCGAAAGCTGTTGCAAGCAAAGCGTTGAATATGATTTTTTGTTCTGGAGTATTAACCGTTGCCTGCCTTATTGCAAAGAAACAACAAGCCATTCCAAGCATTTCCCAAGATATGATTCTTGCTGCATAAACGTTGGCTGCAGCAAACTCGGTAGATACGAAATAAACCCCTGCAACTCCTACTAAGCCCAAATCAATAATGCCAATTGGCACTACGGGCACCTTTGCCAAGAGCGACCAAAGCGACCAGGCGCTAGCTAACAGAAACCACATCAGGGTGATGGTGGTGCCACTCGGGTCGGTGACGTTGCTTGCAAGTGCAGGGTCTTCTCCGCTAACCAAAGGCCTTGCAACAATCAAGGCAATGGTTGCAATGATTAAAATCAATTTCCCATTGTCGTTGCGTTGGGGCATAGCGGTAACTATAGAGGGAACCGCAGCGGGTTCTGGTTTATCGAAACCTTTTTTAGTTTTGTTTTTACGGCTGATGATTCAATACTCCCAATCAAAGATTATACAGGTCCGGATCTAAGTTCAGTAATTGCGAGAGCCAGCACAGATAAACCAATCCAGATGAAAAGCCCAAGGGCGATTAAAGGATCATGCACCATTAAAATACCAAGCCCGATGATAGTTCCTGCATATTGCAGGAGTAGAATAATGGTGACTGCTCTTTTTCGAGAAAAGCCCCTTGCTTCCAGGCGGTGCGAAAGATGTTGTTTATCAGGTTTGAAAGGGCTCTTGCCTTGTGAAATCCGAATGGAAACCACACTGGTAAGATCATAAAGCGGGATCAGGAATAAAGCAGGGAATGCCAACCAGCGCCATGGGTGTTCTTCAGCAATTGTTGAAACCAAGTGGACTACAACCCAAGCCAGCAAGAATCCCAATGGAATACTGCCTGCATCGCCCAGGAAAATACGCGCAGGAGATCGGTTCCACCATAAAAAACCAATTAGTGAACCCGCTAAGCAAGGTAGCAAAATGCTTATTAGTGCAAAATCATCTGTAATGTTTAGCCTTAAATTTAAGGCAATTAAGCCGACGACTAGGATTAAACCCACGCCTCCAGCTTGTTGATCCATGTTGTCGATCAAATTAAAAGCGTTGGCAATCAAGGCGATAACGAAAATAGCGAGGGCGATCAATGCGATGTTTTTTTCTGGTTCAACTGCAACAACCACCATAGTAGCACAGCCAAAATGCACCAGTAATCTAGGCCACCAAGGTAGGGGTTTTACATCATCAATCAGCCCAAGTATTACTAAAGCCAAAATGGCAATTGCTGGGAACAGCAGGTTTTTAAATCCTTGAGCCAAGTCGGGAAAAAAGAAAATGAATCCCATAATCGTTAGTGTTATGCTCAGCCAGATTGCCAATCCACCCGACCGGGGTATCGCCTTTGAGTGGACTTTTCGTTCTTCAGGATGATCTAGTAATCCTAACTTGGGAGAAACTCGAATAGCGACGAACTGCATCACAAAGGAACTGGCCCAACCTATCAAGAAAATAGAGGTCGTAATTAAAAGAGTTTCGATTTCAGGCGCATTTATTTGCATGATTGTTTTATTCAGGGCGCTCTAGTTAGGGATATTCTTCAATCGGGGGGAGCGATTTAAGTTTTTCCTTATAGAAAGATCTAGCTTTTTTCAGGAAGGCTTTTACATGGTCGGTGCGATAGTCTGCGTATGTCCAAGGCCATTCGACAAATTCTTTATCTTGAAAATGCAGTGTGACTTCAGCAAAGATTCCATCTTTAAGATAGATGCGATGTGCCTGATCTTTGGTGGTAGCAAGCATGAATTTCCCAAGGTTTAAAAGCCCAGGGTCGAGATTCAAAGGCCTAGGCTGCTCACTCAAGCTGGTGCTATGCGATGTAGATTCAATTTCATTGGTCATATTCTTGATGTCTGCCAATTTGGAAGGATCAACAAGATCTGCAAAAGCGAAAAGTTTCTTGAAAAGCTGTGGCCCCATCTCTTTGCTGTAATAGGAAGTTTGATTGAAATCAAAGGGCTCGGATTCCAATGCGATAGGGCCAAGATAGCGCATCATTTGCTCCATGCCCCAGTTGATAAGCGAAAGGTTTTCGCTGAATGCTGCGGTGACTAAAAGAGCGGGAACAACGGGTTTGATACTAGCCATGGTTTATTTAATCCGAATTATGAATCAGGGAATTACCCTTTGATTTACAAGTTTATTGGGCATTAGCCCGGTTATTATTACCTTCAATTGCAATCACTGTTGCGGTTGCGTAAGTCCTACATTGCGCTAGGCTTACAATAAAGCCCCCTACCCCAGCGCTTCTAGCAAGCAATTTTGCAGACCCATGAAGCAAAATCTCCGGCCGGGGATCTGTATTAATTACAACCTCGACCAAAGTTCTTGGCATACCCTGCCCTGCATACCCCATGCTTTTTAAAGTTGCCTCCTTGGCAGCCCAAAATGCGGTGAAATACTCCAATGCCCGCGTTCTACGCTGGCAAAATAATAACTCTTTCTCACTATACACCCGTGTGAGAAACAGTTCGCCATGCTGTTTGATCATTTTCCCAATCCGGGCACATTCAACTATTTCGCTTCCCAACCCTTTGATTTCCATCACTTATTCCCAAACTTTATTGGACTTGTTTGACTACCATGGTAGCAAAACATTTAATAGAGCGTACAATTCATTCCTTAGGAAGTTTAAAAGGAATTAACTTGATGTTCA
>CAMDHK010000189.1 GCA_945897965.1 Candidatus Kuenenia stuttgartensis
GCACCCACATCTTCAACGAAAGAAGTAGTGCGAGTGATTTGACCTCTATCGACAGCCAAGGATTCAACAACAATGTCTATAACTCTTTCTTCGACAGAAGCCACGGCACTATACCTCCAGAAAACATAGGGCAATAAAGCCCATAAAAATACTTATAAAAACAATGAACTATAAGGTTAACTACCACAACCAAGAATCTCGGGCAAGCCATCTTATCTATCTTGTTTATAATTCCTGCAAAATCAGTCCAGACTAAAGTTGGACATTAAGCCTGAATGTTAACAATCTCAATCTTCCGGTTGATCCTTTTAGCCAATCCCGCAAGAACTCTGCCCGGGCCTACTTCATAAAGCTTTTCAACCCCGGAGTCCAGAATTTTCCGGATACAATTTTCCCAAAGTACAGGCTCAACGACCTGCCGAGCAAGTTTATTTTTAATGCTTACGGGATCAGAGTGCTCTAATGCATCCACATTAGCAAGTACAGGAACATTAGTAGAAGCTATGCTAGTGGTACTAAGGATCTTGGCCAGTCTATCAAGGGCGGGTTCCATGAGGGAAGTATGAAAAGCCCCAGCAACCGCAAGTTTTATAGTCCGAATACCTTTTTCAGATGCGATTTTTTCAAACATCAAACAAGCATGATCATCACCAGAGACAACAATATTTCCTGGGCAAAGAAAATTAGCCATCTTGATCAGGCCAACTTTCCCAGCATCTGCACAAATTTGTTCAATCTGCTCTTTTTCAGCACCAATAACACTTAGCATGCCGCTAGGTTTTTTTTCGGATGCAGCTTGCATGGCTTCGCCACGCTCTTTAACCAAAGCAACGCCATCTGCAAAGGATATAGCCCCAGCAAAAGTCAATGCTGTATATTCGCCCAAGCTAAGGCCTGCAGTAATTTTGCAGCTTTGTGATGCTTGTGGATCTTCTGAATTTAATAAATCCAATGCTGCTAAACTAGAAACATAAATAGCAGGCTGGCTAAAAACGGTAGAATTAAGCTTATCGAGGGGGCCATTTTTACAAATTTCAAGAAGATCATAGCCAAGGATTTGTGAAGCTTGCTGAAACCTTTGCAATGCAGGAGGAAACTTATCGCAAAGAACAGCGCCCATGCCCAAATATTGAGCTCCCTGCCCAGGAAATAAAAACGCTGATGAGGCCATTTATAAAAAGATTCCTTCCAACTCCTAGATTATATCAGAATCCTACTGACTTATTACCACGGAAGGGGCAGATTCAAGTTCGCTTACGATCAAATCATTAAGCTTAAGCCTTGCATACTTGGCCGCCAACAACAATGCATTTTTAATGGCCCGATCTTTCGAGCTGCCATGGCAAATAATACAAACGCCATCAATACCGAGTAATGGTGCCCCACCAAATTCGCTGTAATCATACTTGCTAGCAAGTTGCTTCAATGCGTTTTTAGCGAGATCTTTTTCCTGCTTTAAACAACCCAGAATTTCTTGGGTCGTGACTTCCATCAAATACTGATAAAGGCCTTCGCAAACTTTAAGCACAACATTTCCAACAAAACCATCACAAACAACAACTTCTGCAACCCCTTGGTGAATATCACGACCTTCGATATTACCAATAAAGCTACTTTTTGAAGGACTGCTGTTAAAAAGTGCGAGAGTTTCTTTGGCCAAACTATTACCTTTGGCCTCTTCAGAACCAACATTCATTAGACCAATTTTGGGATTTTCATGACCGAGAATTCTGCGCGCAAATAAACTACCCATTACACCATACTGATAAAGATGTTCAGCTTTGGGTTGGGTGTTGGCTCCAACATCAATTAAAACACAAAAGCCTTTTTTAGTTGGCATTACAGCTGCAATACCAGGCCTTTTAACATTTTTCAGAAATCGCCTGGTGAACATGCCGCCGGCAACCATTGCGCCGGTATTTCCAGCACTGACAATGCCATCAACTTCTTTTTGGCAAAGCAACTGCCAACATCTAGAAATGGAGTTATCAGGTTTCTTGCGCAAACCATCAACCGGAGACTCTTCCATCCCAATGGCTTGGGTACAGTGAAAAATTTTAATACGATCAGCATGAGGTTGACCTTGAATGTGATGATCAATTTGATCTTTATCACCTACAAGAACCACGGAAAGTTCGGTGTCAGACTGAACCGCCTGTAAAGCCCCTGCAATGATCGGTCCAGGAGCAAAGTCTCCGCCCATTGCATCCAAAGCAATGCGCATTTTTTACTTCTCCTGTTCAACTTTCAAGAATTCACGCCCTTGATAAAATCCACAATTAGAGCAAACTCTATGTGGTCTAAATGGAAATCCGCAATTGGAACAATATGCAACCTGCATAGGTTTTGCACCCAAATGGCTTCGCCTTTTACCTTGGCGAGCGTGGGAAGTCCTTCTTTTTGGTACTGCCATGTTTAAAACATCCCTTCCTAAACGAAAAATTTACTTATAATTACAATATTTATAAACCTGCATTTAGTCTAGTGCTTATTCACTTAGACTTCTGAACTAGTTTATCAAAACCACTCAAACAATCGAGATTTTACACATTCTATTCTAAGTATTTCAGGTATACTCCATTCAATATTTCCTCTTTTGGAGAATCTTATGGATAATCTTTGGGCCCCTTGGCGGCACGCCTACATTGCTGCAAACAAACCCGAAATTAAGGATTCTTGCTTCATCTGTTCGGCTAAAAACCACCCGTCTGACGAGCATAATGATAGGCAAAGCCTTCTTGTGAAACGACTTAGGTTCAGCTTAGTCCTCCTAAATAAATTTCCTTACAACAACGGGCACCTCTTAATTTGTCCCCTTGATCACACCGGAGAATTAGGCCAATTAAATGAAAAGCAACTTTTATCCAATGCACTTACAATCCAACATCTTTTAAAAATACTTCAAGAATTGATCAATCCTGATGGATTTAACATAGGAATGAACCATGGCTCTGCAGCTGGAGCTGGCGTCCCGGGGCACCTTCACTGGCATATTGTCCCTCGTTGGAATGGCGATACCAACTTTATGCCCGTCCTAACTTCCACAAAAGTCATAGTTCAATCTTTGGATAGCCTTTTCGACCTCCTCACCCAAAGTATTGAAAAACACCCGTTCCCCGAAGAGTGTTAGACCTTAACTATCTATTGGAGCCCAAATGGAATCGCTTTCCCCGCTGGCCATGAAAACTGACCTCAGCAAAGGCAGAGATTATCCCGAAAAGGATCACCCTTTCCGAAATTCCTACCAACGAGATAGGGACCGAATTGTTCACGCTACTGCTTTTCGACGGCTCGCACACAAAACCCAAGTTCTAGTTACCCATACTAGCGACCACCACCGAACCCGACTCACCCACACTCTTGAAGTGGCGCAAATTAGCAGGACCGTTGCCAGACAATTGCTTTTAAACGAAGATTTAACCGAGGCAATTGCTCTCTCTCACGACCTAGGACACCCGCCTTTTGGCCATGCGGGTGAATATGCTTTGCGCGATTGCATGATTAATCATGGCGGATTCGAACATAACCGCCATGCCCTTAGAATCGTTGAAGAACTGGAATACCCCTATGCAAATTATCCAGGCTTAAACCTGACATGGGAAGTTCGAGAAGCAATGGCATTGCACTCCAAAGTGCCCGACTGCCCAGAAGTAAAAAAATACCTTAAATACAAACAACCTTTTCTCGAAGCACAAGTTGCAGATACATGCGATAGCCTTGCATACAATGCACACGACATTGATGATGCGATCAGCCTCGGTATAATTGCTTTTTCAGATCTTGAAGGATCAAAAATATGGAAAATGGCCTTTGCGAAAGCACAGGAAGTCTTGCCCAAAGAAGCGACAGCAACCCAAACTCAATTAGGTGCCATTCGAATTCTTATCGATATGCATGTTTACGATTTAGTGGAAAACACTCGCAAAAACATATCTCTTGCAAAGGCAACTAACCTTGAAGAAGTTAGAAATATGGAGACTTCAGTTGTTTGCCATAGCCCAGAGATTGAGGAACTGAAGCATGAACTTGGAACAGTTCTCAAGCAAAAGATTTACAACAATTTCCGAGTTCAAAGGATGGCAAATAAAGGAGCAAGGTTTGTAAAAAGATTATTTTTAGAATTCTCTGAAAACCCACTGCAGCTTCCCGAGAGGTACAAAACCCGATTAATAACCCAAGGTTTACATCGTACCGTTTGCGACTATATCGCTGGAATGACAGACAGATTCGCACAAGATGAATACATGAAAATTTTCAATCCCTATTTTGATGTTTGAATAATTTGAGAAATAAAAATAAAAGCATTGTTGTTAGAAAGACTTTTAAATGGTTGTTCATTCCATTAAAATATAGATACTTTGTAATAGGTAACACAATTAGAACGGATACAAAAAATGGAAATGGATTCTTTTAATAACAAAAATTGGCTGGTTAAAGCTTGGAATTCTGGTTTTTTACCCCTCGGACTCTTACGCGCATTCTTCGGTGCAGGCATGATTGCCCTTGCGATGATCGCATACCAACACTTCGGCAATGGAGATCAGGGCGGTTCTACCACAAGTGGGTATACAGCATTTCTAACCATTATTTTCATTGGTATTGTAGTCATACTTTTTGACACTCTGTTAAAAAACAAGCAAATTACCACTATTTCAGCAGTTTACTTTGGCCTGTTAATGGGCCTTTTACTCGGAAGTATTTTCTCCACCATTATGGATCCATTCCTATTTGATTGGGAAAGTGCTCAAAAATATCCCGATTTTGCCAGCCGAATTATTGTTCAGCGCAATTTACTTCGTGCTTTTAGTACTGCCATTTGCATTTACATCTGTATTTCAACCCTTCTTCAAACAAAGGACGAATTTAGATTTATCATTCCTTACATTGAATTTTCCAAACAAGTGAAAGGTTCGAAGCCTTTTATTCTTGATACCTCTGCAATTATTGATGGTAGAATTGCAGACCTTTGCGAAACAAAAATTCTTGACAACAGGCTGATCGTGCCGCGGTTTGTTTTAAAAGAACTGCATGCTTTATCGGATAGTGCAGATAAATTAAAGCGAAACAGGGGAAGGCGTGGGCTAGATATTCTTAAAAGCCTGCAAACCAACAACAAAGTTGAACTTCAGGTTCATGAAGGCGAACCAACCGAAATGAAAGGGATCACCCAAGTTGACGAGAAATTAGTTATTCTTGCAAAAAACATTGGCGGAAAAGTTGTCACCAACGATTTCAACCTAAACAAAATTGCCCAACTTCAAGGCGTTGAAGTGGTTAACCTTAATGAAGTCTCCAACGCCCTTAAGCCTATCGTTTTACCAGGTGAACATTTCTTTATTAAAATCGCCAAACAGGGTGACCAAATGGGCCAAGGAGTTGGCTACCTCGAAGATGGTACTATGGTGGTTGTGGACCAAGGCAGGCAATACATTGGGCAAGATGTCAATGTTCAGGTAACCAGTGCTCTGCAAACGCCTTCAGGCCGTATGATTTTTGCAAAAGTAGACAATCAGGCAACTTAGACAGGAAAAGATTGTCTAGGTTGTTTGAGATTTAGTAATATTTTAATTTACTTAATGCTCGTCTAGACACAATTCTTTTTTCAAGGTAAACCCCTTTCGAGTCCAAAGAGGGTTTTATCATGAATCGTACAGTTTTTATGCTGTGTTTTATTTTTACTGCACTAACTTCCCAATTGGCAATGTCGCAAATGCCTACTGGGGGGCCTGCTGGAGCACAGCCTGTTGGCACTCCAACATCAATTAAACAACCTTCGCCTAGGCCAATTTCACCCGGGGGATCCCGCGATATTGATCTAGTGGAAAAAGTACTAAATGCTAGAAAAGAATATCAAACAACTCTAGAAGCACTCCGAGCCCATTACATAAATGTAGGTGAAATTGAAAAAGCTAAATGGGCAGAAGAAGAACTCCTAAACTACCACCGCATTTCAAAACAGGCTTACTTGCTTGAACTCGATGTTCCGCCCCCCACGCTTCAAGCCAACGAGAATATTCCCGATGCCAATGAATATTATCGCAGAGCCATGCAATACAAGGATAAAGGCTGGGGTCAAGAATATATTGACAACCAAAAGCGAGCTGAAATCTTATTGCAACAAATTTTAAGCACCTATCCAAACAGCGATAAAATAAGCGATGCTGCGTATCAGTTGGGCGAGATTTATGAATCGAAACCTTATAAACAATACCAAAGATCAGCACTATATTTTGAACGCTGTTTTCAATGGAATTCTCGAACCCAATTAGATGCCAGACTTCGAGCCGCTCGAATTTACGACAGAAATCTTACAGAACGCAACAAAGCGATTGAACTCTATCGCGAAGTTACCACTCGGGAACTAGACCCAAAACGAGTTGCAGAAGCCCAAAAAAGAATTTCAGATCTATCTGGCGCACAACGCTAAAACTCTGGGCCATAATGCTAAAGCCCTGATTTCTACTAGCAAAATTTAATGCTGGCGTATAATCAATTATATATGTCATCCGAGATATTTTAATGAGTTTGTTTACGCCAAGAAATGTTCTTTATCTATCTATCCTAGCTGGCTTATCCACGCTTGTACTTAAATCTTATGCTTACTGGATCACCGATTCCATAAGTCTTCTTTCGGACGCCGCTGAGTCCGTTATCAATTTGATTGCCGCAATTATTGCGTTTATCGCTATCAGACTTTCTGAAAGGCCAGCAGATGACACACATACCTATGGTCATGAAAAAATTGAATACTTCTCTAGTGGGTTTGAAGGTGCGCTAATTTTATTTGCGGCATTCAGCATCGGACTACTAGGCATACATCGGTTAATTTCTCCCCAACCGCTTCAAACAATTGAAATCGGGATTATAATTTCTTTTGCAGCTTCACTTATAAATGGAGTGGTTGCAATCATCCTTTTAATAGTTGGAAAAAAACATCAATCAATTGTTCTAGAGGCTGATGGCCAACATCTTTTAACCGATGTTTATACAACATGTGGTGTGTTAATTGGCTTGTTTCTTGCCAAGGTCACAGGAATGGAATGGATAGATCCAATCCTAGCAATTGGAGTTTCCCTGATCATTTTGACCACAAGCCTTCAATTAATCTGGAAATCGTTCAAGGGTTTGATGGATCATGCTCTTCCTGAAAAAGAGTTGGCAGTTATCAGAGATATAATAACCCAAAATCTTGAACCCGAGATGACTTTTCATGCATTAAGGTCGCGCCAAGCAGGGCCAAAAAAGTTTGTAGATTTCCATTTATTACTACCAGGAATATTGAGCATTAAAGTTGGGCATCAGCTAATGGAAAAAATAGAACATGCCATCAAATCTCAGATAAAGGATTGTCAGGTACAAATTCATGCTGAGCCGATTGAAGACCCAACTTCATGGGAAGACAATGCTCTTACTAATTTCGAGAAAAAAACGCCAAACTCTTAAGTATTAAAAAACCGATCCCCCGCATCACCCAATCCAGGGTTGATATACCCCTTGTGATTTAATTCTTCATCCAAAGCCGCTAGCGTAATAGAAACATCAGGGAACTCGGCATGCAAATTAGCAGCCCCGTTTTTCGAACCAATTAACCCGAGAAAGTTAATCCTCCGGACGCCGCTTTTACGCAATCGCCGGATGGCCTCTATTGCAGATCCCCCAGTTGCTAGCATGGGGTCAAGTACCAGACAATGAAACTTGGACATATCTTTGGGGAGCTTGTCGTAATAAAATTCGGGCACAAGAGTATCATGGTTACGAGAAGCACCAAGATGGTAAACTCGTGCATCACCCAGCCATCGTAAAATGGGATCAACCATACCGATCCCAGCTCTAAGAATGGGAACAATTGCAAACTCTTGATTTAAAACATTGCCAATGGATGGCCCAACAGGAGTTTCAAAAGATAAATTTTTAAAATCAAAATTGGATGCCGCCTCCAGAAATACCGCCTGAGAAAGCAGCTCCACCGCTTGTCTGAAAATAACATTGCCTGAGTTTTTGTTTCTAAGATTGCACAACCAATGCGAAACCATTGGATTATCTAAAACTTTAAGAATGGGATCCATATTTTTCACGCATTTCACTTAACGAAACATGTCATCTGCAAATGGGTGAGCAGAAACATTAGCCTTGGGTTTAGGTCGTGATTTCAAGATGGCATCTGCAAGAAACAAATCATCTCTGGTAGTAATTTTGATATTACTCGAAGAACCAACGACAATTGAAACTATAGCCCCACCCGCTTCAACAACCTGACTATCGTCGGTTGCACCTTTAGGAACATTTTTGAACGCTTTAACAAGTATTTCTTTACTAAAAACTTGAGGGGTCTGCGCCAACCAAAGCCTCTCTCTGGGAAGAGATTGTTCAATTACCACGGGCTCAGTGCTGCTGCCACGCTTCAGCGAATCGGTCATACCAAGAGCTAAAATTGCAG
>CAMDHK010000190.1 GCA_945897965.1 Candidatus Kuenenia stuttgartensis
TGCAGCCAGATTGCAGGGAATATCGATGTGCTGCCAACGCTTGCTTCAATTGCAGGTGCTAAGTTAGATCCCAAGAAAATTATCGATGGCAGGGATATATCTACCTTGATGATGGATGATAAAGCAGGCCCTGTTCGTGATGTGCATCTTTATTGTACAGCCAACCTTGCAAATCCGGTTCAGGCAATTCGCATGGGCGAGTGGAAATTGTTTCTTCCAGATTTAGATGAAGGCGGTGCTGCAAAGAAGAAGAAAGGAAACGCACCACAAGGGAACATGCTTTTTAATCTTGAGAAAGACCCCGGGGAAACAACGAATGTGTTTGATAAAAATCCTGAAATAGTTGAGAAGCTTCGTAAGGAAGCCCGCACCCGAATCAGCGAAATACTTGCCAATCGTAGGCCTGTAGGTGTGGCTGCTAGTTCAAAGTAAAAAAGAAAGAGGAACAGTAAATGCTCCTCTTTCTTCTTCGAAGTATTGCTAAATCTATTTATCAGTTCTAAAAGGTGCTGCGGGTATCCCAGCACCGTTGAACAAAGTTGCAATTGGGTTGTCTGCCCAAGCGAAACGCACCATCAATGGCGCATTTATATCAGGGCTGGAAACGATTACAGTTTCACCTTCGATACGAGCGTTTGCAAACTTCCATTTCTTATCGGCGCCTGCAATTGCAAAACCTTTTAGCTCGGGGCCTGATGATTTTAGCCCGCCATTGGTATTGGTGAAGCGGATGATAACTTCTTTGCCTTTGACTTCATGTGATGAATAAAGAGGGCCTGAAGAAGCAATCTTTTCTTGATTATAAGCTTTCGCCAATGCCCACATGGCAAGCCTCTTACCTACATTTTGCTTGTCTTTGGGGTGAATATCGTTAGCTTCGCCTACATCGGTGGTGATTGCCATTCCAGTGTTGGCCAGTTTCAAAGTGTTGGCCATTTCTTCTCTAACAGTAACCCAACCTGATTCTTCAATAGGGTCAGTTTGAAGTTTGTGGAAGTTAGGAAGTTGAACCCAGGCGAAATAAAAATCGCCTTGACCCCATCGGGAGCGCCAGTCGTTAATTAGTGCTGCAAGTTGCAATCCATAAACTTCAGCGTTGCCTTTGCCAGCGTTGCTTTCGCCCTGATACCAGATTGCGCCTTTGATGGCGTAGGGGATGAGTGGGCTTATTTTGCCATTGAAAAGATTTCCTGGGAAATGGTTGTTAAGCCTTGGTTGGTTCGGTTTCTGAGGAACTCTAGGGATGGGCTTGCCATCGTCCTTAGCTTTCTTGGCAGCAATTTTGTGCTTTTCCAAATCAATCTTGTACTGTGCTTCAGCTTTTACAAGGTTAAAGTCCGCATCTAATTTCTGCCATCGATCAAACAATGGTTTCAGTTCTTTGAAATCTTTCTGGGCTTCCATGCTGGTCCAAGATTCAACTGGGGTACCACCGACAGAAGAGTTGATCAAGCCTACGGGCACCTTGAGCACTTGGTGAAGTTCTCTGCCGAAGAAATAAGCGGTGCCTGAAAACCCACCGACGGTTTCAGGTGTACAGACTTCCCATTTGCCCGCACCAACAAACTGTGGTTGGGTTGAGACACCAGAAGATTCTCTGAACATTCGAAGTTGGGGAAAGTTTGCAGCAGCTTGTTCTTTTTCGTAATTGAGACAGCGATTGACAGTCATCGCCATATTGGATTGACCCGAACCTAGCCAAACTTCGCCGATCAAAACATCCTTGATTGTTATGGTGTTTTTCCCTTTGATTTCGAGCGTATGAGGCCCGCCTGCAGAAAGCTTATCAAGCTTGACTTTCCATTTACCATCAGTGCCTGCTTTTGTGGATTGCGATTGCATGCCTATTTTTACAGTAACTTCTTCGTTGGGTTCGGCCCAGCCCCATACAGGTGCTTGAACATCTTTTTGAATGACTGCATGATCCGAAAAGATCGCAGGCAGTTTGACATCACAAAAGCCAAGGGGCGCTAGAGTTAGAAAGAACGTAGCAGAGATACTGAATTTAAATTTCTGAAGCATGAAAAATTCTCCTGATTGAAATAGAGTGAGTTAAACAGTTTTTGCTTTGGTGTGATTTGTGGCCCATGATTGAGGAGTCCAAGCGCCACTTTCCCAACCATCCTTGGTGAAGTATTCTCGGACGAGGCATTGGTTTGAGCTAACTTCAAAGTAGAAGAAGGCTTGTTCTTTACTAGCAAAATGCGCCCCATTATCCACATTGAAAACCGGAACGCCTTTGCCCGATCGCTTGGGTGTGCCATCCCAGCGGTAGACATTGCGTGCGTGAGTGTGCCCATAAAGAACCGCCGCAATATTGTATCCATCAATGGCTTTATAAAATCCTTGAACATCTTCGGGATCCCATTCCATGCTCATTGCTTTTTTATCTTCGATGGGAAGTGGTTGCGAATATCGCTGCATATCTACATGATGAGTGATCACAACTGGCCTGCCTGAATCGCCTACTTTTTCCTTGAGATCGTTCGCAAGAAATTCGAGGCTGCCCAATGGGTTGTAGCGCCTCTTGCGGGCAACTGTTGCAACCTGCCCCACAACAATTCCCAAGTTGATGAAATGCACTTTTTCCCAGTCCCAAGAATAGTGTACCCCGATGGGTGAAATATTGTTGACCCCGGGCCGGTTCTTGTTTCGAGCGATGATTTTTTTGACTGCCATACCTTCGCCATTAGGGCTGTCATGGTTGCCATGCACTTCGTAAACAGGCATTTTGAGCTTGCCTTCTTTGCCTGTTAGGCCGAAGGTTTCAGAGAAAGCGTTCCATTCGGTGACTTGCATCTTTTCAGAGAGGGGGCCATTCTTGTCACCTGTATCGATGACATCGCCTGCATGAATAAGGCCTTTTGGAGAAAGAACTTTTCCCCCGCCCGCTTCTGTGGGGATAGCGGTGCCACCCAATTTATTTAAAGTAGCAACGATGTTTGTAGTATTGGAAGCGGATCTGAGATCGAGCTTTGTGGGGTTCTCTTTATCCGCAAGGAAGTGGGTGTCGCCTATAAGGAAAAAGCTCACTGGTTCCTCTTTTAAATTTGTTGCATGAGCAAGATGAATTCCTGCAAAAGGCATGGCCGCAGAGGCTGCAAGAAATTTTCGTCTATTAAGTTTGGTGATCATGGGTGCTTTCATGATTGATTACTTTGTTGGTTTGGTGATGTTAAACTTGTCAATCTGCTTGCCTTCTTGATTTAGCACTCGGATTGCAAGCTTCGTTGGTTCCAAATCCATGCTAACAAATGAATAGCTATCTGCATTCATAATTGCAGTGAAGTCCGCATAGTTTGCTTCAAAATCTTCTTTAAGGGAGATAGAGGTTTTTTCTAACCCCGGTAGATAAAGTGATGCGCCTCCGCCCCCTGCAACCACATGAATCACGCCCTTGGGGGAAGTGTTTTTATCGCCATCGAATGATTTATCCATCGTAAAAGTTCCATCAACTCTTCCTTTGGTGTTTCGTTTATCTTCGGGTTTGAAAAGCAGTGGATGGCTGCGTTGATAGTTATGTACATGCCCTGCAAAAACGATATCTACGCCACAGGCTTCGAACATTGGGTTCCACGAACGAGATTGTTGCTCGCTGTAATGTTGCCTAGAGCTATGAAAAGCAGGCACATGATAGCAAACGAATTTCCATTGTTGCTTGGTTTTCTTAAGGTCAGATTCTGCCCATTGGATCAGTTCAGGAGAATCCATGTTGGATGCTTTGTTGTTGTTAAGAATGAGGAAATGGGCGCTGCCATAATCGAATGAATATGCATCCATGGATGCGTAACTATGCTTGTTGATGGTTTTAAATTTAGCAGCGGCGGCGGTGTCTGTTCCCAGTGGGGTGCTCCAAGATCCTTCGCCCGGGCCTTGGGTTGGTGGATAGAAGAAGTAAAAGGCACCAAGTGCATCTTGAGTGCTTGGAAATCGTGCCCCGATATCGTGGTTGCCGAGGATTGGATAAAAAGGCACGGATGCCATCAGAGGCGCACCCGCAGTTATGCTTGGTTCATTTACATCGTTGTAGGTGTTCCAAAAATAGTTCATGTATTGAAGCACTCTGCCCGTGGGGTAAACAATGTCTCCTAGGGCGATGAGCGCTTCGGGTTTTTCTTTTTGAATCTGCCATGCGATTGCTTTTTGTGGGGCTTTCCCCGTGGCCATGTCTCCAACCAAAACCAAGCGTGCGGATTTATCTGGTGTTGGCCTAGTTCGGAAGGAAGCTTGGCGGATGATTCGTTCACCTGATTTTACGCTGTAGTGAATTTCAGAATTGAAGGGGAGATTCTTAAGGCTGGCATGGTATCTGAAGTAGTGTTGTTCTTTTTCAATTAGTGGCGGATCCTTCTTTACAATAGTTTCTTTTTTATCTTCCACCTTTGGTTTATCTTCCACTTTTGGTTTAGTTTCTTGTTGTTGGGTTTCTTGAGGGACCACTTTTGGTTTGATAATGTCGATGAAGGGTTTGGGCTTTTCAAAATCGAGTGAGATTCTTACAGGCTTGGCTTTTAAAACAGGCCCGTCCTTGATGCTATATTCAACTACAAAAGTTGCTTCCTTTTGGTCTGTAAGCCAAGCGATGATTTTGACATCTGTGCCTTCCAGCGTATTGCCATCGCCCGGTTGGACATAGGGTTTGACTAAAATTTCTTGGGCTAATAAAAGTGTTAGGTCAAAACTTGCAAAGGATATCAGAAGAGAAGAAAGGATAAGGTTTAAAATACGCATGGAGTTCTCTATAAGGTAGAAGGAAAGCGATTTAGGTTTCTCATTTGTTGACTTCAATCAAGAATTTACTTTATTCAGAAAACCGCGTTAAAGCTAATTTAATCTTTGTTAAAAGTTTAATTACGGATAGGTTAGGACTTGGATCCGAATCCTTTTAAAGGAATAAAAACATGGTTAGTCCAATTCCATCTCGAAGAACTTTCCTTGGAGAGAGTGCTTTGATTGCAGGTAGTGCTTTTTGTCTGCAAAATACAGGGGTTTCAGCCATGGCAAGTCCATTGGAAAATCAGGAAGCTAGAAAAAAACTATTGCAGCAATGTTTAGGAGGCCCTTGGCCCGAAGGTGTTCCTCTTGATGCTAAAATTGAAAAAACAGAGCAGAAGGATGGGTACCAACTCATTCGCGTAAACTATCTTGTTGAGCCAACGGAAAGAATAGCTGCTTGGTTGCTCATCCCCGATAAGGTGGATGCGAAAAACAAAGCGCCTGGCATATGCCTTTGGCATCAGCATGCGGGCCAATACGATGTGGGCAAAGATGAACCAGCGGGCGTTCGCTCCCCTAATTTTGCAAAAATGCACATGACGGGGGTTGCGCTTGCGAAAGAGGGTTATGTTGTTCTTTGCCCGGATGCAGCAGGATTTGGTGAACGAAATAACCGTATTATCCCGGGTACTAAAAAAGTGCTCAAAGGTGGCGAACTCGAGCGCTTTCTATTTAGTAAATATGTAACCGAGGGTAAATCCCTTGCTTGGAAAAACATCCTCGATATGAAGCGAGCGGTTGATTACATAACCTCAAGACCCGAAGTCGTTGCACAAAAGTTGGGATGCTATGGCCATTCCATGGGTTCAACCCACACTTGGCAGATAGGCCCATGGGAGCCAAGATTAAAAGCTCTTGTCGGTAATTGCTGCATGCCCACTTATCAAGCAATGGAGCGCACCAATTTGCTTCATTGCTTTCCCAACTATGTTCCGGGTTGGAAAGTACATGGCGACATACCAGATATCGTCAGCCTGATAGCACCCAAACCATTGCATTTAAACTTTGGAGAAACCGATGATGGCAGCCCCATTGAAGAAGTGAAAGCTGCAATGCCTTTGATCAAGAAGGCGTATGAAACCATGAATGCAGGAGATAATTTCTCGTGGTTCATTGAAGAAAAAATTGGGCATGTTCTTAGCGATGAGATGTGGAAACGAACCAAAGCTCACTTTGCCAAGCATCTTAATAGTTAAAGATTTACCTTAGAAAGTAATGGAATGCTGACACTATTGGCAAGCATGGCTTTGCTTGTTTTTCAACATGATGAATGGGAAAAGCTCGCACCTTTGCCAGATAAGGAAGGCTTTGCTTCACCCTTCGCTGGTGTAATTGCGGGTAAACTTGTTGTTGCAGGTGGCGCCAACTTCCCTGATAAAAAACCTTGGGAAGGCGGCGCGAAGGTCTGGCATGATTCCATATTCACTCTGGATCATCCTAAAGCAGATTGGAAAAACGCAGGTAAACTTCTCAGTCCACTGGCCTATGGCGTAAGTGTTACTCTTAAGGAGGGGATGCTTTGCATTGGGGGATCGGATTCTAAACAACATTATGCCGATTGTTTTCTTGTTGCGTTTGAGAACAATCAATTAAAGTTTAGCCCTTACCCTTCCTTGCCCAAACCTTGTGCGAGTATGTGCGGGATGAAAATTGGTAATATGGTTTACCTTGCGGGTGGCACTAATGCGCCTGATTCTGCAAAGGCCCTTCATAATTTTTGGTGCTTGAACCTTAATGATGTAAAGGCTGGTTGGAAAGTATTGGAGCCCTGGCCAGGCCCTGGGCGCATGCTTTCGGTTTGTGCAAGCGATGGCGAAAACTTTTATCTTTTCAGTGGTGCAGCGCTTTCACTTAATGCCATGGGAAAGGTTGATCGCTCTTATTTATCTGATGCTTTTGTTTTTAATCCCAAGGATGGTTGGAAGAAACTTCCCCCAATGCCCAGGCCATGCGTTGCAGCACCTTCGCCCGCTATTTTAAATAAAGGTAGCATTCAGTTGTTTAGCGGGGATGATGGCAAACTCGTCAACTTCGAACCCAAGCAATCCCATCCCGGTTTCCCGAAATCAGTTATGGTCTTTGATCCCAAATCGAACTCTTGGGCAAAAGAGCTTCCCTTTCATTTGTCGCGTGCAACTGCGCCTTTAACCTCTTGGCAGGGATTGAATGTTCTTGCCAGTGGGGAAGTCAGGCCTGGAATTCGTACGCCAGAAATCTGGTCGATGAGGCAACGATGATATCACGAAACCAAATGAAATATGCATGGCTTGTAGTGATGCTTCTCTTTCCCGTTGCACTGTTAAATTACCTGGATAGGCAGATGATATCTGCAATGAAAGGTTCGATGATGCAAGATATTCCCGATATTGGGAGTGATGCCAACTGGGGATTTATGCTGGGGCAATTTAAATGGGTTTATGCTTTTCTTAGCCCGCTGGGGGGCTATATCGCAGATAGATACAGTAAACGCTTTACCATTTGTGCAAGCCTGTTTGTCTGGTCCACCATTACCTGGATTACAGGGCGGGTGCATTCTTATGAAGAATTACTTTGGACCCGAACCTTGATGGGGGTCAGCGAGGCGTTTTACATTCCCGCAGCTCTTGCGCTCATTGCTGATTACCATTCTAACCTGACCCGCTCCAAGGCAGTTGGGTTTCATCAAATTGCAATTTATTGTGGCGTACTTCTTGGCGGATTCAGTGGCTATATTGCAGATGAGCCCAAACTTACTTGGCGCTTTGCTTTTGATATCACTGGGATTGTTGGAATTTGTTATGCACTGCCCTTGATGTTTATTCTTAAGGATGCGCCTGTTGATTCTGCAAATCAAAACACTCAGCAAAAGCTTTCGGTGATACAAGCGGGATTGGCCTTGATGACTAATTTTTCGTTCCTACTTCTTGTAGTTTATTTCACCCTGCCCGCAATCGCTGGTTGGGTTGTTAGAGATTGGATGCCTGCAATCTTGCAAAAAACCTTTAACATTAGCCAGGGAGTTGCTGGTGTATCTGCAACGCTTTACTGGCAGGTGGCTGCAATATTCGCAGCTTTGTTGGGGGGATGGCTCGCAGATCGTTGGATGCTTAAAACTTCTAGAGGGCGTATTTATGTTAGCGCCCTTGGGATGGTCTTTATCATCCCAGCGCTCTTTGGCGTGGGCAACGCTGCTAGTTTAAATTCCCTTCCTTTAGCCCTTATCTCGTTAGTGCTATTTGGTATTGGTTGGGGCTTCTTTGATTGCAATAATATGCCCATCCTTTCGCAGATTGTTGGCCCCAATCTTCGCGCAACAGGCTATGGAATTATGAATTTAGTTAGCATTAGTTGTGGTGGTTTTGCAGACTGGGGCTTTGGGCTATTGCAAGATCGACAAGTTTCTTTAAACATGATATTTAGTTTGTTTGCAAGCTTGGCGTTGTTTTCAATGATGTTGGTATTATTGATTCAACCGCGTGAAGATAAAGACCTAGTAATTGGGAAGGAAAAATTATGACTCATTTGTTGAACGGTTTGGTTGCTGCTACTCACACCCCTTTTAAAAAAGATGGTTCGCTTAACCTTGATGGGATTGAAAAAATAGCTGCGCACCTATCTTCAAATAAGGTTGATATCGCATTCATCGGGGGTAGCAC
>CAMDHK010000191.1 GCA_945897965.1 Candidatus Kuenenia stuttgartensis
GCAACAGTTGGTTTGTTCGCAAAAATCCCAAAAGGTTTTGTTCCTAATCAAGATCAGGGATGGCTTTTGATGAATGTGCTTTTACCCGATGGTGCAAGCCTTCAAAGATCCCAAGAATTAATGGCACAGATAGAAAAAGCAACATTGAAAGTTCCAGGTGTTGCTCACACTTTTACCACCTCGGGTTTTTCATTTCTTTACAATGCTTTTGCATCCAATAATGCATCAATGTTTGTAGTATTGGCCCCTTTCAACGAACGAAACAGCAAAGAACTCAGCGCCACCGCTCTCACCTTTAAAATCAACGAAACGATCAAACAATTTAATCGGGAGGCAAAAGTTCAAGTGCTTCCAACCCCACCTGTACCCGGAATCGGGATCGCTGGGGGGTTTCAATTAATGGTAGAAGACCGGGGTGACCTCGGTGCAGCAAGCCTCGAGAAAGAAACTCAAAAACTGGTGGATCAAAGGTCTTCCATTGCAGGTATGTATGCACTTTTTACTTTATTCCAAGCGCAAGCTCCTCAGCTTTTTGCAGATATTGACCGCGCAAAGGTTAATGCTCTCCAAATCAAAATGCAAGATGTCAATAATGCAATGAATTCTCTTATTGGCTCCGTTTTTATAAATAACTTCAATGCTTTTGGTAGGTTCTGGCAAGTTACCATAATGGCAGAACCCGAATTTAGAGCAAAGCCTGAAAATCTTGCCCTTATTAATGTGGCCAATACTAAGGGCCAGATGGTTCCGCTAAGCACGATTGTGAATTTCACCAATACCAACGGGCCCAATATGGTCATTCGCTATAATTTATATCCTGCTTCGCAAATAGTAGGAATCAATTTGCCTTGGATTTTAAGTTCTGCAGATGCAGTAACAAAAATGAATGAAAAATCACTCGAAGTTCTTTCCCCATCGATGAAAACCGAATGGACTGGGCTAAGCTTTTTGCAAATCATGGAGAGCCAAGACCTTCGCAATAAGTTGGTATTTCCGCTTTCTGTGATTTTTGTGTTTTTGGTACTATCAGCCCAGTATGAAAGTTGGGGTCTGCCTTTGGCCGTAATATTAGTGGTTCCTGTTTGTATCTTTTCCGCACTGATCGGAACGATCGTAGGAAGGACTGGTATCAACCTCTTCACCGAAATTGGGTTAGTGGTACTTGTTGGGCTTTGCAGTAAGAATTCGATTTTGATCATCGAATTTGCCAAGCAATTGCATGAAGAGGGAAAATCCGTGACGGATGCCACAGTTGAAGCCTGCAAACTTAGGCTAAGGCCCATCTTAATGACTTCCTTTGCATTTATTCTAGGTGTGGTCCCACTTGTAATTGCTCAAGGAGCGGGCTCTGAAATGCGCCAGGCTTTGGGCGTTGCGGTTTTCAGCGGCATGCTTGGGGTTACCATCATGGGTATACTTTTCACCCCGGTATTTTTCTATGTCATTGAATCCATTGGCAACCTCCCCCTATTTAAAACCAAAACCGCAAAAGCAATTAATAAAGGTGCCACTAAGTTTATTTCAATCTCCACAATGGGATTACTTACTAAATTGCGCAAAAAAAATCTGAACAAAGGTGGGGCGGAATGATATCTCATTTCTTCATCGACAGGCCGATCTTCGCTGCTGTTTTGTCGATTGTGATTACCATCATGGGCACTGCAGCACTCACCTCGCTTCCCATTGCTCAATACCCGGATATTTCACCCCCCACGGTGATCGTAACCGCAAGTTATCCAGGCGCTAATGCTCAAACAGTGCTTGACACCGTTGCAGCGCCCATCGAACAGCAGGTTTCGGGCGTCGAAAACATGCTTTACATGTCTTCCCAATGCGCCAACGATGGCAGCTACACTTTGCTGGTAACTTTCAAGCTAGGTATGGATGCGAACATGGCACAGGTTTTGGTGCAGAACCGTGTTTCGCTTGGGCTTCCCAATGTTCCCGATCTGGTTCAAAGAGAAGGTGTTGCTGTCAAGAAAATCTCTCCTAGCATCATGATGATTATCAACATGTTTTCTGAAAAAGATCCGCAATCTAAAATACCATTGTATAACGATCTTTATATGTCTAATTTTGCCACCATCCAGATTCGCGATGAATTACTTCGCCTTCCGGGCGTGGGCAATGTCACCTTTATGGGCCAGCGCGATTACTCTATGCGGGCATGGCTAAACCCTGCGAAGATGACTGCCCTCGGCCTTACTGCCGACGATATTATCTCGGCTTTAAGCCAGCAGAATCTACAAGTTGCAGCAGGTTCCATTGGGCAAGAACCCGCCCCCAAAGGGCAACAACTCCAACTAATCATCAATACCCTAGGCAGGCTTTATGATGTAGAGCAATTTGAAAATGTCATTATCAAGGTGACCCCGCCCACAACCGACGACCCGGTTTCCACCCTCGTCAGATTAAAAGATATCGCCCGGGTAGAACTTGGCTCTCAACAGTATGACCAGATTTGCTCCCTCGATAATCAACCATCTGTTGCTCTTTCTGTTTATCAGCTTCCCGGATCGAACGCCATTTCCACAGCTAACGGCATATACGAAAAAATGAGTGCTTTAAAGAAGCGCTTTCCTCCAGGCTTGGATTACAAGATTGTCTACGATACCACACCTTTTATTAAAGATTCCATCATGGAAGTTTTTAAAACCCTGCGGGATGCAATCATACTGGTGGCACTGGTGGTGTTGGTGTTTTTGCAAACATGGCGTGCAACTCTCATTCCCCTTATTGCTGTACCCGTCGCAGTGGTTGGAACATTCGCAGCAATGGCTGCTCTTGGTTTCAGCTTGAATAACCTGTCACTGTTTGGCTTGGTACTTGCCATCGGGATTGTGGTAGATGATGCAATTGTAGTGGTGGAAAATGTGGAGCGCTGGCTGCATGAAGGCCTTTCCCCACGCGATGCTGCACGAAAAGCCATGACCGAAGTAACCGGGCCCGTCATCGCAGTTGCCTTGGTTTTATGTGCGGTATTTATACCCTGCGCATTCATCAGCGGAATCACCGGCCAATTCTTCAGACAATTTGCCATCACCATTTCTGTCTCCACCATCATCTCGGCATTCAACTCTCTAACATTAAGCCCTGCTCTCGCAGCACTCTTACTACAACCAAAAGGCGCAAAGAAAGACATCTTACAAAAAACACTCGACTTTTTCTTCGGGTGGTTTTTCTTACTATTCAACAAAATCTTCAACCTTGGAACAACAGCATACGGCGGCACAGTTCGACTTATGCTTAAACTTTCCGTTCTGGCACTATTAGTTTATGGCGGGTTACTATATGGAACTTATCATTACTTCAAGATTACTCCCACAGGATTCATACCACCACAAGACAAAGGATATCTGTTGGCAAATGTGCAGTTGATCGATGCTGCATCGGTCCAAAGAACTGCAAGAGCTATACAAAACATCTGCAAAATCGCTGAAGAAACTGAAGGGGTGGACCATACTGTGGGTATCGCAGGGCAATCCTTGTTAATCGGGGCAAATGCTCCAAACTTGGGCTCGGTCAACATCATTCTAAAACCATTTGAAGAACGAATTAAAAAGGGCCTGACCAGCGATTACATAAGCGCAAAGATAACCCAACGATGCCGTAAGGAAATCCCTAGTGCAATGGTTAACTTATTCGGCCCCCCGCCCGTAGATGGGTTAGGCACTGCAGGTGGGTTCAAAATGATGATTGAAGATCGCGGCCCTGTCGGGCTAGAAAGTTTACAAAAAACCACAGATGGCCTTGCAGTAGAGGCTAATAACAGCATTATGCTTCGAGGTGTTTTTACAGGCAGCCAAGATGACACTCCATGGATTTATCTCGATATTAATCGCGACAAAGTCATGGCTCTTGGCTTACAGATGCAGGATGTCTTTGAAACTTTACAAGGCTTCCTAGGGTCATATTATGTGAACAACTTTAATCTGTTTGGCAGATCTTGGCAGGTAAATGTGATGGCAGATGCGGATTTTCGCCAATCAATAAATGACCTAACGCTAATCAAGATCCGCAACAAATCGAATCAGTTGGTTCCCATGGGTGCATTCATGAGTTTTAAAAACGCTTCCGGCCCTAACTTTCTTATTCGCTATAACATGTACCCTGCAACTGCATTGTACGGGAATAATGCCAAAGGCTTCAGTTCGGGTCAATCCGCACTAGAAATGGAAACTATTGCCAACAAGAATCTTCCTCGAAACATGGCTTTTGAATGGACAGAACTTTCATTTCTCCAATTCGAGTCAGGCAATACTGCAACGATCGTATTCGGCCTTGCGGTGATATTTGTGTTCTTAGTACTGGCAGCACAGTACGAAAGCTGGAGCCTTCCTTTAGCAGTGATATTAGTGGTTCCCATGTGCTTACTATCAAGCTTGTTGGGGTTACAAATATTTAAGATGGACATCAACATTTTCACGCAGATTGGATTTGTTGTTTTGGTAGGCCTTGCCAGCAAGAACGCAATCCTTATTGTGGAATTTGCAAAGCAATTATTTGAGCAGGGTAAACCTTTAAAGGAAGCTACCGTGGAAGCAAGCAAACTAAGATTAAGGCCAATTTTAATGACCTCGTTTGCGTTTATTCTAGGTGTGGTACCCTTGGCGCTTTCAGAAGGCGCGGGTGCGGAAATGCGTCAAGCTCTGGGCATCGCAGTTTTCTTCGGCATGCTTGGGGTTACATTCCTAGGTATTTTTTATACCCCAGTTTTCTTTTATGTCATCTTGTGGATCACAGGAGCAAAAAGGACTGCCCCACTCGAAAATCAAACCTCTGTACAAAACCCTACCCCTGATAATAATCATCATGGCTGAGTTAGTTTTTTATGTGTTTCTAACCTAGGGCGTAAACCAAAAAAGTTAACTCCGGTGCCGCCATCTGGAGCGCACGAACCTTTGTCTAGAGCCTTAACACAAGGCATACTTTTTATCTTGTAATCATCAAAACCGTTTGGTTTAAAATACGAATGAACAGGCGGGCAACTCTTTATTTTATAACAATCATTACCAACTGTTTTAAAGTATTCCAGAGCAATTGGCATGGGTTTGGTTTTGTAATCATCCGGACATTTTGGGCACCGAGTATCCGATGCGATTAGCGCACCAAGCGAACCAAGCAACACCGTTATGCCAATCATTAAACTTGCTAATGAACGCATCACTTTTTGGGTTCCTCTAGCTTGCTTTCGGGCAGAGGGCGAAGTATTTCCGTTTTGGGCAAAGGCAATTCCTTGGGTTCCCCTGCAATTGCTCCGCCTTCGTCGCATCCATCTAATCTTACCTGCCAACCACCGCCTAATGACTTGTAAATTACCACCATACCTCGGGCATAAGTTTGCTGATAAAGGGCTAATTCCATTTCCCTCGATATTCGCTTTTCCTGAACTAATGAAACCCTATTAAAATCCGAGGTGCCTGCTTTATATTGCACAATTACAATATCGCTTGCCTTACGAATTGCAGCAACCGAAACTTCCATTTCCTTGATCGCATCTCCACTTTTTACATACTGCACGATAGCATTTTCTACCTCTTTCCCAGCTTTAACCAACGAATTCTGAAACTTGGCAACATTCACCTGGAAGTTCGCATCCTGCATTTTCACATTGTTCAACAATCTTCCATAATTGAAAATATTCCAACTTAAACCAGGCCCAATCGTGCCATAAGCCGCAGGCGATGTAAACATTGCCGTATTATTCATCGCGTTGTAACCAAAGGAACCATTGATATATAAATGGGGGAACAGTTCCGACATTGCCACGCCTATCTTAGCGCACTGAGCGGCGGCTTGTCTTTCTGCCATACGCACATCCGGCCTTCTTGTAATCAGTTGTGCGGGTATGCCTACTGCTACATCTTTAGGCGGAACGGGAATGCCTTTTTTTGTCAACTTTTTACCGAGGTCTTCTGGTGAAATACCAAGTAAAGTGCATAGGGTATTATTATGCGTCCGCTGGACGAGAAGAAATATATTAACCGTACCTTCAAAATAACTTAAATCGCTCTGCGCTTGATCAACATCTAATTCACTGGAAAGACCAGCATTAAACTTAGCTTTGGCTACTTGCAAACTAATTTTCTGATACTCAATATTTTCCCTCAATAATTCCACAACACGCTCACAATAACGATATAGCACATAATGTTCGCCAATCTCTCCCAACATCGAAACCATTACCTCATCATAATTTTCAATCGATGCATCAAGTTGATCGCTGGAAGATTCGATTGCTCTGCGATAGCGTCCCCAGAAATCCAGCTCCCAAGCCATATTAAACCCAAAATTATATTGTGGATAATAATTGTTTGGGATAAGGCTTATACCCCGCGATGATCTATTTGCAACTGCGGTGCTTATACCATATTGGGTAAAGCTACTTTGCATACTTTGAGTTTGGGGCATGAGTTCCCCTATTGCAATTGCAAGGTCAGCCCGAGATGCCATTACCCTGTAACCAGCTTCTTTCAAACTCAAATTCTGTTTCGTTGCAAAACAAATCAGTTCATCCAGATTAGGATCATTAAAATTCTTCCACCAATTCCTGTGCTCTTCAGGATCGGTCCGAATACGGGTATCGTCTTTATCAATCCAATCAACGGAAACTGGTGCGGGCGGCTTAGAATACTCCGGCCCCACTTTCATTCCGTGATCCCAATACTCTTTCACTGGCCCTGGAATACAACCGGTCAGGCAAAGCGAAAAGCCCACCATTAGAGTTACCCAGAACTTTGTATCAATTTTCAATTCAGCACATCCATATTAAGGAAGCTTCATCTCGATGCTACAATCTGCATCCTTGTACTAATCGGCAAACTTGCGTCAAAGAAATAATGAATTTATCTAATTTCATTAAAGTTGATAAAACACAACTTTATAAACCGGGCTTAAAAGTGAAAATAGGGGAGATATATAGAGTGGGATTTCAGCATCGGTTTTTTTCTCTGAATCTTTAATTATAATTTAACTTTTCTCATTAAAACTACCTTCGTAAGCCGATTAATTACTACAGGTTACATAATCGTCACTACTGGATTGAATCTTGGTTTTTAAGTTCTCTGAATGTTCTGGCACCAAATACACTGTTCACCTGGTGAAAAACGTAGCTTTGTTGTTAGTTATGCTGGGTGTTTTAATTCTCGTTTCTTCTTCCCTACACGCACAAGATCCAGCAGAAGAATTAAAGCTTTTCATCAAAGCCCAACAAGCTAAAATGGATGAACAATCCAAAGTTTAAGAACAACAAAAAATACTAATTCTAGAACAATCCAAATTACTTAAAGAACAAAGCGAACAACAAAAATCGCCCACGGGTCCAGAAATCCCAACCACACCTTAATTTTCCTTAGAGCCCAAAGAACTCCAAAAACTTCCCAGCCTCGAAGAGTTAACAAGTCAAGTTCCCAACCTGATTAATTCAAAGGCTTTTTTTAATTTGAAAAAATGGGAGGTCTAGCGAATATATTGGGGTTGTAGTTTCATATTCAATTGTTATAAGAGTTTAGTATTCATTATTTTGAATCCACTTAAATGTCGATAGCTTATATATCTAAAAATAGAAAGGAATTTGTTTGAAGCCGCTCATAAATTATTTTGCTGATAGTCTTTACGGCATTATTGTATTTGCAATGCTTATCGCTGTGCTTGGGATTGTGGCTTTAATCTCTATTCCTGTAGATATTCTTCCTTCTTTTAATACACCTGCTGTACAGGTGCTTACCTACTTTCAGGGAATGCCAGCAGCATCGGTAGAAAGAACAATTACCAACCGCCTGGAACGATGGGTTAATCAAGCACCCGGGATGGATCGCATTGAATCCCGATCCTTAACAGGGATCAGTATTATTCGAGCTACTTTCCGGGATGGAACCGACCCTAACGCAGCTTTAACCATGGCTAATTCGCTGGCCCTAAGTACTTTGCCAACGCTGCCACCGAATACTTTACCCCCTGTAGTTTTACCATTTGATCCTACAGCAACTATACCATTAGGTATTATGGTTGTGCGTAATCAAACCATGGATGAATCCCAAATTAAGGACCTCGCAAGAATTGAATTGCGTAACCGACTAGGCGGACTTCCGGGGGTGGTGGCACCAGTGGTGGTAGGTGGTAAAGATCGCACTATCATGGTTTACCTTGATCGCAATCGCATGGTTGCAAGAAATCTGGCGCCAACCGATATTATCAAAGGCTTGCAGGATGGGAACTTGGTAAGTTCACCTGGGAACGCTTACTTTGGAAAAAAACAAATTGCTTTAGAAATTGATTCTATGGTTGAAAAGGTTGAGGAATTGAACCAGTTGCCCATCCGGGTTCCTGGTGGAAGCGTCATTTCCCTCGGCGACCTTGCAAACGCCGAGGACACTTCTTTCATCCAAACATCAAGGGTCAG
>CAMDHK010000192.1 GCA_945897965.1 Candidatus Kuenenia stuttgartensis
CTGTCTTGCCGGTTTTCAACCGAATAATGCAAATTTTGAGTGTTAGGACTACTCATTACTTCTTATCGGTTGGAAATATGAAAAGAATTTACTGGAAATAACGAAAATTACAGATCATCCTTTAATAGTGGTTGCAACGAGGCAACTAATTTTGATTAAAACAAAGGAGAGGCGATTCTCAATCGCTTTATTGCATGAGGCATTATCCTACAATTTTAAAGTGGAACAATCCGGTAGTCCCGGTGCCGATGGTCGTTTTTGACCGCAAAGAAATTGGTAAGGTACGAAAAGTTGGATTTGATTCGCCCCCATGGTTGCAAACGGGAGCGATTGAAAGCCCATTTGATTTTTCGGTAAGAATGCTGGAGCTGATATCAGACATATCGCAAAACTGCCCAGAGTTTTTTAATCTTGATCCCAATAAAATTCTGGTGACGATCACCCGAGCTAGGAATTTCAGACTCCATGGCTTGCAGGCAAGGGTTACCCCTATGAGATTTGAAGGCGGAAATCTTCAATGCAAACGGGGGAATCGAAATTACGAGGTTCAGCAGTATTATGTGGATGGTAGGCAGATCTATTATCTAGTCACTTTTTGTTTGCCCCGATTTCAAGATCAGACCCTCGAAAATAAACTGGTTACGGTTTTTCATGAGCTTTATCATATTAGCCCCGAATTCAATGGGGATTTGCGTAGGCATCAGGGCCGTTGTGCTTGGCATACGCACAGTAAAAAATCCTATGATGATCAAATGCTACACATGGCAAGGGACTATGTTGCAATAACCAGAAAGCCCTATCTGCATGATTTTCTTCGAGTTGATTTCGCCCAGTTAATCCACAAGCATGGTGGGATACATGGATCTGTGGTGCCATTGCCCCGGTTAGTGCCAACCTCCCATTCGGCCAAAGTAAGCTAAACAATAACAGTAGGGATTTTCGATTCATGGCAAATAATAAATTTGGCGTCAAGGATTACCTCAAGGGCCGTCCCGAAACTTTTAATGTGAAATCACACGCCAAAGGACCAGAAGGCGAGCTTCCATTAACCGAAGAATTACTTCTAAATTCTCCGAGTGGAGATTTGTTTGGTTGGTCCTTAAATGTGGGCATGGGCTGGAAGCCTGAAGAAATGGGCAGGCCTGAATTTCTGGTGCTAAGCACTTCCGGGGGAATTCGTAATCCGGATGGCACTCCCTTGGCATTAGGGTTTCATACAGGGCATTGGGAAGTCGCTCTTTTAGTACAAGAGGCTGCCAAGACTTTTAGAACTTTGGGTGGGATTCCTTTTTCAGGATTTGTGACCGATCCTTGTGATGGAAGATCGCAAGGCACCCATGGCATGATGGATAGCCTACCCTATAGGAATGATGCTGCGATTGTTTTACGAAGGTTGGCGAGATCTTTGCCCACTCGGAAAGGTGTGCTAGGCGTTGCAACCTGTGATAAAGGATTGCCTGCAATGATGATGGCGGTTGCGGGTTTGCATAATCTGCCTGCAATCATTGTGCCTGGTGGAGTAACTTTGCCTGCTGATAATGGCGAAGATGCGGGTAAGGTTCAAACTATTGGAGCGCGCTTTTCTCATAATCAAATTTCCTTGAAAGAAGCTGCGGAAGCTGGCTGCAGAGCTTGTGCTTCGCCTGGTGGTGGTTGCCAATTTTTAGGAACAGCAGCCTCTGCGCAAGTGGTTGCAGAAGCGTTAGGGCTGGCATTGCCACATTCTGCTTTAGCGCCCTCGGGCCAACCTGTTTGGTTGGAGTTAGCGAAATATTCTGCGCAAGCGCTTTATCAACTTGCTTCTGAGGGGATAAAAACTTCGGATATTTTAACCCCCGCAGCGATTCGAAATGCGATCGTGGTGCATGCTGCATTTGGTGGTTCAACTAATTTGCTATTACATATCCCTGCAATTGCTCATGCTGCAAAGCTTCGAAGGCCCACGGTTGAAGATTGGATAGAAATCAATCGTAAGGTTCCGAGGCTTGTAGATGCACTTCCGAATGGGCCGGTTGGTTACCCCACGGTTAGTGTGTTTTTAGCGGGTGGTGTTCCTGAAGTGATGCTTCATCTTGAAGCTATGGGTTTGTTGGACACCTCGGTTCTTACCTGCACAGGCCAGACCTTGGCACAAAATTTGAAAGAGTGGAAAGAATCTGAACGCAGGCATAAATTCAGGCAGATGCTAAAAGAGATGGATGGTGTGAACCCTGATGAAGTGATTTTCCCACCTGCAGAGGCTAAAAAACAAGGCTTAACTTCGACGGTTTGCTTCCCCAAGGGAAATCTTGCACCCGAAGGAGCCGTGATTAAAGCTACTTCGATTGATGCTTCGGTGGTGGGTGATGATGGGGTGTATCGCATCAAGGGGCCGGCCCGGGTTTTTCTGGAAGAGCGACTTGCGATTGCAGCGATCAAAGAAAAGCAAATCAAGGCGGGCGATATTATTGTGCTGATGTGTAGGGGGCCGATGGGCAGTGGTATGGAAGAAACCTACCAAGTTACTTCTGCATTGAAGCATTTAAGTTTTGGTAAGCATGTGGCATTGATTACCGATGCTCGATTTTCTGGCGTTTCAACTGGGGCTTGTATTGGCCATGTTGGGCCAGAGGCACTTGCAGGTGGGCCGATAGGTAAAATCTTGGAAGGTGACTTGGTTGAAATAATCATTGACCGTAACAAATTGGAAGGCTCATTGAACCTTGTAGGCGAAAACGGACAAGATTATGGGGTTGAATGGGGCAATAAAACACTTCATAGCCGAACGCTAAGGCCAGACTTGGCAGCAGACCCAAATCTGCCCGATGATACACGCTTATGGGCAGCATTGCAGACCTTGGGAGGCGGCACCTGGGGTGGATGTGTCTACGATGCAGATAGTTTGATCAATGCTTTAAAACGTTAAAGATGGTTTTTTGTGAATCGATGGTTGAATTTGGTAAACAAATGTTTCATAGTGTCATCTTAATATCTTTTGTTGGAATTTGACGAAAGGGAACAAAATGTCAGTTCGTCTTAGATTGTTTGTGATGATGGTTCTTCAATTTTTCATCTGGGGGGCTTGGTTACCCTTAATCTTCGGTTACTTACCAAGCCTTAATTTCTCTCCAGCAGAGCAGTCGTGGATATTGAATGCGTTTCCTATTGCAGCCATTGTCGGGATGTTTTTCTCGAATCAGTTTGCGGATAGAAACTTCGCAGCGGAGAAATTCTTGGCGTTTAGTCACCTTGTTGGAGGCTTGGCAATATTAGGTTGCGCCTTTACCAAAGATTTCTGGCCTTTCTTTGCTTTGATGCTTGTTCATTGCTTGCTTTATGTGCCAACCATTTCGATTACTAATTCCATTGCTTTTGCCAACATGAAAGATGCCAAGAATGAGTTTGGTATTGTTCGTATGGGTGGAACAATAGGTTGGATTCTTGCTGCTTGGCCTTTTACTTTTATTCTTGTTGATTGGGATGCTGTGACTAAGGCAAACCCTCAGGGAATGGTGGATTGGATTGGTACTGTTTTGAAAAATGGTTTGACGGGTGAGGCTTTGAAAGAAGCTACGAAATGGACATTTATCATCGCTGGTATTGCTTCTTTAGCACTTGCTTTATTCAGCTTGGTTTTGCCTCATACACCTGCGAAAAAACCAGAATCTCGAGATTCCGAAAACCTTGCATGGCTGGAAGCAGTCAAGTTGCTTAAGCATCCATTCGTGTTAATTCTTTGGATTGTAACTTTCATCGATGCTTTTGTACACAACTGTTACTTCAACTGGACGGGTTCATTTTTGAGTGCAGATGTTGCTGTAGGCGGGGTTGGTATTCCGGGGAATTGGATTATGCCTGTGATGAGTATTGGTCAGATTGCTGAGATTCTCACCATGGTAATTCTTGGGGTTACCTTGAAAACGCTTGGATGGAAATGGACGATGGTGGTTGGCGTTTTAGGCCATGCCATTCGATTTGCTGTTTATGCCTTTTTACCAGAGCACAAGGAATTGATCATTTTCGTGCAAGTGGTTCATGGAATTTGCTATGCGTTTTTCTTTGCAACGGTTTACATCTTTGTTGATGAAGTTTTCCCAAAAGATTCGCGCTCGAGTGCGCAAGGGTTGTTTAATGTGATGATTCTGGGCGTTGGTGCATTGGTAGCAAATTCAGTTTGTCCTTACTTAATGCAGGAGATTTTCACCAAGGATAAGATTGTTGATTTTAAAACTTTGTTTTTGGTGCCTTGCTTTGCATCCTTGGTTGCAGCAATAGTTCTGGCATTGTTTTTTGATGTTCCGAAAAAACAAGAAACCTTATCGTAATTCTAAGTTTGGTCTGATTTATTAAAGCAAGCAGTGGAGTTTATCCATTGCTTGCTTTTTTTACACACCAATACTTCCCATTTTGCCCATGCTGGTGTTGCATTTATAATTATCCATATCTTTGTTAAATTCCGCAAAGTTTACCCGTTTTATTGCCGATCTATTTTATACAGGAGCGTTTTTGTATTTCGATGATCGGGAAAAGTATGGCATTTGGAAATAATCACAATCGAAAAGTCGGGATCAAAAAGCGATTTGGCTTTTGGTCTTTGATAGCATGGGCTGGAAGCTTGTCGCTTCTAAGTGCAGGTTGTATGAATCCTCAAATGCGCAGCGAAAAACCGATACCCGTTCCAAAAGAAATGAATGTTGCCTCTAAAAAGATGGCTCCTAAAACGCCAGAAGCAAACACCCTTAAATTAGTAAGCAATACAGAAGTTAGTTCTGACTTAGCCCAAGCCAAATTATCTAATTCTGCAATTGCTGAAAAGAAGCCCAGACAGATCCCGATTAACTTGGACACGGTTTTAAGACTTGCGGAAGAACAAAACCCCCAAATCATGGTTATGCGGGAAAAAGTTGAAGAAAGTAATGCGGAAAATGCACTCGCAGCTAAATCTTGGCTCCCTTCCATTTATGGTGGTATTGCCTACTACAGGCATGAGGGTGGTATCCAGAATTTCAATGGCGATTTGATCAAATCTAGCACTGGTGCACTGTATCCAAATATTGAATTAAGAACCGAGTTAGATTTACGGGAAGCAACTTATAAACAAATCGTTTCCGAGCGTAACAGTTGGCAAACTAGAGGCGAACTTACCAAGATTACAGTCGAGTTATGCCTTGAAGCAGCTACTGCCTATATCGATCTGCTTACAGCAAGGCGAGGCGAAGCCATTGCTCGCGAATTAGAAAAATACCATCTCGAGCAGTTGAAGCGTGCCGAGAAAATGAAAGAAAATCATCCAGATGCAACGGTTCTTGTAGAAGCTGTTTATGCGGAGTTGAATGGTCGTAAACAAGCCATTCTTAAGCTTAAGCAACAAGGTGATTCTTCAGCGGTGAAGTTGGCGTTCCTGTTAGGAGTTGATCCAGATAGTGAGTTGGTTCCTGTCGAAGAGAACTTTGTGCCATTGGATTTGGTTGATGTTTCGGTGGGCATGAAAGACATGGTTGCAAAATCTTTGTCATATGGTCCGGGAATTCGCGAGCTTGAACGCATGCTTGAAAATGTTCAAGATGGAATTGCCAGAATGGAAGGCCCGACCAGATTGATGCCTATTTTACAAGTAAACATGGCGGAAGGTGGGTTTGGTGCAGGTGCTAATTCAAGTTTATATTGGGCCAATCGTTGGGATATGGGCTTGGCTGCCAAGTGGAACCTGACGGAATGGCACACTTCACGCGAAAAAAGGCGTATTGCAGAAGTGAAGTTAAATCAGGTTCAACTGACCTTTAAAGAATTGCAGGCGAAGCTATCTGCTGGTGTTCAAGATGCCAGAGATTCGATTATTAATGGCCGTGAGCAGATACAATATTGCACCAAGCAGATTCAACACTCTGCTGAAACCTATCGTTTGAATACATTGAGGCTTGAGCAAAACGCGCCCAATGCGACTATGAGCGATGTCCTTTTAAGTATTCGTGGGTTGGAAATGGCGCATGCGAATTATGTTGGTTCGATCAATGCGTACAACAGGTCCCAGGTTCGGTTGATGTTGTTGCTTGGGCCAAATAATGCAACGGGAAGTGAAAACGCTGCGGTTTCGAATCAAAAGAACAACCGTAAATATGAAACCCCTAAGGAAGGCGAAGCACCGTTGAGGCTTTCTTTGGACAAAAGCACAATCGAAAATAGATAAAAAATAGACTGTTTTAAAGGTTATAGATTGGTAGTTAGGTTTGTAGAAACCCTGCCTATATCGGCGATATTGCATTCTTTTTGGTACCAAAGTCTTCAAATCTGCTAGAATAAGTCTTCTAGATAAGCCATGGGTGATTGAACCATATTTTTTGGGAATAGGCAGGTATTTTGTGCGTACTGAAGTTAGGGTTGTAGCTGGAATACTCCGGGGCAGGAAAATAGAATTTGAAGTAAACCCATTGATGAGGCCCACGCCCCAACGGGTACGTGAAGCCCTGTTTAGTATTTTGGGTGTCAGCTTCAAGGGCATTAGTTTTTACGATGTTTTTGCAGGCACCGGAGTGAATGGCTTTGAGGCCATAAGTAGGGGTGCTTCGAAAACAACATTCATCGAGCGGGATTTTCAGCTTGCCCAAGTCATCGAACGGTACATCAAAAAATTCAATGTTGGTGCATTGGGTCATGTTGTTTGCACCGATGCCTATCGCTGGGCTGCCCGGTGGATTCCTGCAAAAGATTCTTCCATTATATTTATCAGCCCACCCTTTATTGATTACAAGAATCAGTTGGAAGAGCTTTTTTCCATGATCCGATCTTTTCAGGAAAAAGTTCAACCTGGTAGTGTTGTAGTTGTGCAGACCGAAAGCGAAATCCCGATTGGTGATCTTCCTGATGAAGCAGGGGCTGGTTGGGACATAAGAAAGTACGGCAGAAACGAATTGCAATTCTGGGTAAAGAACGACCCGAATGCCCCACCTGAGGTTTCTGAACCAGTGAACGATGATGAATCACCAGCTTGAAAAAGCATTTGCCAGAGAAGTAGTGCAGAGGCTTGTTGACTCAGGCTTTGAAGCATTGTGGGCTGGTGGATGTGTGCGCGATGAGTTACTTGGGCTGATACCTGCTGATTACGATATTGCAACATCTGCCCGACCCGAACAAGTAAGAAAAATTTTCCCTAGAACTGTTGCGGTTGGCGCCAGCTTTGGTGTCATTGAAGTTATTGGGCCACCTCTTGCCAATGGCAAACCCATCATGATTCAAGTTGCCACTTTTCGTGCGGACTTGGGTTATACCGACGGGCGCAGGCCTGACGCCATTCGTTATTGCAGTGCTCAGGAAGATGCGCTCCGCAGGGATTTTACAATCAATGGAATGTTTTTTGATCCTATTGCAAACAAGTTGGTTGATTATGTTGAGGGGCAAAAAGATTTAAACAGCAAAATTCTTCGGGCGATTGGGGATGCAAATGTTAGGTTTGCGGAAGATCGTTTAAGAATGTTAAGGGCTGCAAGGTTGGTTCCCAGGTTTGATTTGAAGCTTGATGAAACTACAAAAGCAGCAATTCTCGCCAACGCTTCGGCAATAGGAACTGTTAGTCCAGAGCGGATTGCAGATGAGTTACGAAAGATTTTTCAACACACAAGCAGGGTGACAGGAATAAGCTTATTTATCGAACTTGGTCTGGCGAGGCAGGTTTTTCCTGAAGTTTTTTCAACTGAAGCAGTTGGCATGTATGGCGATATTCTTGCGGTTATCCAGCATTTGCCTAAGGTAGCCTCTTTTCCTTTGGTGCTTGCATCCGTTCTGCAAAAGCTTTCCAGTAAACAGGCGGAGGAAACTTGCAGAAGGTTTAAAATGTCGAATGTGGAAATAGATGCAACCCGAACTCTGGTGCAGTTTAAAGATTCTTTACAAAGCCCAGATAAATTGAGGCTTTGCCAACTTAAAAAAATATTAGTGCTAAATGTTATTGATGATTTGTTAAGCCTTATGAGCGCAAATTGCTTGTCTTTGGGGCATGATACTAACGCAGTTGAATATTGTTTGAGGAAGCTGGCAGAATGGCCCAGAGAAATTCTCGACCCGATACCCTTGGTTGGGGGAGAAGATTTGAAGGCACTGGGGCTGAAACCGGGGCCGAAGTTCAAATTAATTTTAGATTTGATCCGAGATGAACAGTTAGATGGGGTTTTAAAAATTCGAGCTCATGGGTTGTTAAGGGCGGAAGAATTGTCGAAATTGCTTTAAGCTGAACAATCTGGGATATTTCAAGAATTTTTACTGCTGGGCTTGTGGCTGAAAAACACTCGGGTATACTCACATCCGTACAGTTAACAGGTGCCCATTTTTTT
>CAMDHK010000193.1 GCA_945897965.1 Candidatus Kuenenia stuttgartensis
CATTAATGCAAAAACAATAGGGCGGGTTTGAGGGCTAATTACAGTCTGGCGCAGGTTAAACGAGTTTTCGAAGAGCTTGAAGAAGGAGATCGATTTCCGGATCACTGCCAATAGTGATTCGTATGCCCTCGTGGCCCGGGTACTTCATCAACCGTACAAGGATGTTGGCTTTCTTAAGCTCTAAGTATAGAAAATCGGGGGAGTGTTTTTCGTGGGTACACCAGAGGAAATTAGCTTCGCTTGGGGTAACTTTAAATCCAAGTTTGCCAAGTTCTAAATGCAAGCGGGTTCTGGTTGTAATGATTTTCGCAATGCATTCTTTAAGATAAGCCTGATCAGAAATTGCAGCGGTGGCTGCTTCAAGACTAAGAACATCGCAGTTGTATGAATCCTTAACTTTAATTAGTTCGCGAACCAAAGAAGGATGGGCCACTGCAAACCCAAAGCGAATCCCTGCCAACGCGTAGGATTTACTCATGGTGCGAGTGATTATTAATCCTTCGGGTTGTGCGCCGTTTTGGAATCTTCCCATGGCATTATGACGGGCGAAATCGCCATACGCTTCATCAATTACCAAAGGCCCCTTCAAGGATTGCGCGAGCCGATCAATCTCGGTTGCTTCCACCATAGTGCCAGAAGGCGAGTTGGGGTTGGCAAGAAAAGTAAGATTGGCCTCGGGGAAAGGCCAGACAGGGGGTAGTTGCCAAGTAGCAGTGAATGGCACCAATTCAATCTTGGCGTTTTGGATTGCTGCAAGAGTTTTGTAAAGAAGATAGCTAGGAGTTGCAGAAGCCATCAAACCAGACTCAGGAACAAACGCACGGGTCAAGATGGTTAGAATATCATCAGAACCATTTCCAATTAAAATCGAATCTGGATCGATTCCAAGAGCACTCCCCGCAGCAATTTTAAAGTTGGTACCTAAAGGATCAGGGTACTTTCGAAGCCGATCGGATGTTAAGGCATTCTTGATTGCATCAACTACCCTTGGAGATGGCGGGTAGGGATTTTCATTGGTGTTAAGCTTGATGATCGAACCTTCCTGGGGTTGCTCCCCCGGAGTATAAGCCGACATATCAAGCACTGATTTTCGCAAAGAATCCCGATTCAATTTTGCCATGATAAAACCTTGTCTGATATTACTTTTCCAACCTGACGAGAACGCTTGCCTTATGCCCGGTTAGCCCTTCGCGATCAGCCATGGTACAAATATCCGGCGCAAGAGATTCAAGGCCTTCACGAGTTAAGGTAACAATACTGGATCTGCGCAAAAAGTCGTTAGAACAAAGCCCGCTGGCAAAGCGCGCAGTGCCACCCGTGGGCAGCACATGCGAAGGCCCTGCAGCATAATCGCCCGCTGCAACGGGAGTATAAGGCCCAAGGAAGATTGCACCCGCATTATCGATTTGATCTGCATGCTTTGCAGGATCAGAAGTAGCAATATGCAAATGCTCTGGCGCAAGCTTATTGACGCAATCAAAAGCGCTGATAGGATCTGGTGCAAGCACAAAGGCGCCGAATTGCTCTAGGCAATCCTTAGCAAGATCACCTCTTTCCAAAGTTGAAAGCATTTCATTAAGAGCTTTTTCAACCTCATCTAGAATCTCTTTGCGCCAAGTAACCAGAAGGCTAGAGCCTGGCGAGTGTTCGGCTTGGGATATTAATTCTGCAGCAAGATATCGGGGGTTCGAAGTTTCATCCCCCAGCACTACTACCTCGCTGGGGCCAGCAATGCAATCAATCGCAACCTGTCCGTAAACCGTTTTCTTGGCAAGCGCAACAAACATATTTCCCGGGCCCACAATCATATCCACTTTGTTAATGCCCTCTACACCATAGGCAAGCGCAGCTATCGCCTGAGCACCCCCAACACGATAAACCTCCTGCACTCCAAGTTCATGGCAAACAGCCAACATATCGCTGCAATAGGCGCCATTGGGTGTTGGCGGCATAACTACGACCAACTCTTCGACACCTGCAGCTTGAGCGGGTACGACAGTCATAAGCAAGGTGGAAGGGTAAGCAGCAGCGCCCCCGGGCACATGAATACCGACCCGCTTGATCGGGCGAAATCGAAGCCGAAGTTCTCCGCGGCTTCCCAACGATTGCACCGCATCGCGTTGCACTAGGCCAACTTGAAACGCATAAATATTCTGCTTGATGCGTCGAACCGTTTCTAGCAGTTTTGGTGGAGCATTGGCATGGGCCTCGCGCAATTCAGCTAGAGTTACCCTAATGCTGGCATGAGTAAGATCAACCTTATCAAATTGTTTGGTGTAATGAAGTAGCGAATCCAAGCCGTTGGTACGAACATCGGAACAAACGCGCTCTACCACTTGCAGAGGACTGAGGGCCTCACCAAAAACAGCTTTGGTTAGCTCACGACCCTTGGGAGAAACAACATTGCCTTGATTCCCGAGTGCGGACATAAGATTATCCAGCTCGAGTTGACCTGCCTGATCTTTGAGATCGATTCGCCTCATTTTCAGTTTTTTCATTCGATCCTCAGATGATAAAGCCAACAAAGCAACAAACTACAGTTAAACCTGCAAACCTTTTCTTATAGCTTGCCGAAGGAGACAAAGCAAAAGGTTTTGAATAAACCTCTTTCAAGTTAAGTCACTAGCGTATTATAATGATAATAACTGCAATGATGAATGATAACACAACCAGCGGAGAATTGATAAATGTACGCACTGATTCTTGGTCTTCTATGTGGCGCAGATACCGACTCTTGGCAAACCAGCGAACAAGCCTATTTGAAGAATATCACCCAGTTAACTTCGGAATTTGTAAGAGCGGGCGAAGGCTACTTCTCTCCTGATGCGAAAAGCATCATTTTTCAAGCGGAAGATAAAGAATCGGGCAATCCCTTTTACCAGATCTTCACCATGGATCTTGCAAACAAAAAAAGCGTGCGAGTCAGCCCAGGCGTAGGCAAAACCACCTGCAGTTACTTTTCCCCCGATGGGAAGAAAATTCTTTTTGCCAGCAGCCATCTCGACCCCAAATCCAAAGAATACTACGGAGAAGAATACAAACTCCGGGATGAAGAAAAGAAAGCGGGCAAACGCAGAACCTATAAATGGGACTTCGACCCTGCAATGGAAATTTTCGAAACCAACCCAGATGGCTCTGGCATGAAAAAGCTTACCGATTCGCCGGGCTATGATGCCGAGGCCAGTTATTCCCCCGATGGCAAATCAATCGTTTTCTGCAGCAATCGCAGCGGAGCCGAAAACCTTGAGCTTTACATCATGGATAGCGATGGAAAAAATGTGCGCAAGCTAACCAATGCGCCCGGTTGCTACAATGGCGGCCCCTTCTTTTCCCCCGATGGGAAACGGATTATTTTCCGCACAGATCGCAAGAAAAAAGACAATCTCCAAATCCATGTAATTGATGTTGATGGCAAAAACGATCGCACCCTTGCTGAAAACCTCGCTTGGGTTCAATGGTGCCCATTTTGGTACTCCGATAGCAAGCACATCCTATTCGCTGCTGCGGATCACTCGACCATGATGCGACCAAATTACGATCTTTACTGGATGAATGTTGATTCAGGAAAACAACAACGCATCACCTTTGCACCGGGCGCAGACGTTCTTCCCGTATTCACCAAAGACGGAAAAAAAATGATGTGGACATCTACCAGAGATGGCAGAAGCCCTTCCCAACTTTACATCGCTGATTTCACTCCCCCCAAAAACCCATGATCCCAACATGAACTTCGATATTCTTCTGAAGAACGGCAAAATAATCGATGGCACTGGAACTCCTTGGTTCCTAGGCGATGTCGCCCTGATAGGTGATAAAATTGCTGCGGTAGGCAACCTTTCCCAAGCCTCTGCCAAACAAGTTTTAGATTGCACGGGGAAAGTTATTTCGCCTGGGTTTGTAGATACCCATGTGCATGGCGATCTTATCCCGTTTTTAGATCCCTTTCACGAAGCTGCAATCAGACAAGGCATTACCACCTATGTTGTGGGGCAGGATGGCGTTGCGCCAGCACCCGCATTAGCGGAAGTTCTTGAATACATGTGCCTATACACTGCGGGTTTCAGTTGTGGCAAAATGTTTCTCGATAAGAAAGAGAAACCGCATTGGCAAAGCATCCATGAATATCTGGAACTAGTAACCAACAACTGCGCTCTCAACCTTGCCTGCCTGATACCCAATGGCAACATTCGCATGGAAGTGATGGGGCTTGAAACGCGACCCCCTGATGGTTCTGAACTGAATCAAATGAAAAGGCTGATAGCAAAATCTATGGAAGAAGGGGCGGTTGGCATATCAAGCGGCCTCGATTATATTCCAAGCCTTTATGCCAGCACTTCAGAGCTTACCGAAATCTGCAAGGCGATGGCACCATATGGTGGAGTTTATGTAACCCATATGAAACGCTACGATGCCGAGGGATTGCTTGCCAGCATGGATGATGTTCACCAGATTGGAAGAGATGCGAATGTTCCGGTGCACATCTCGCATTTCAACAGCAAGGCGGAACTTGCTTTACCTCACCTCGACAAAGCAAGAAAATCGGGGGTTGATGTTACTTTTGATCTTTATTGCTATCTTGCAGGCAGCACCATTCTTGGCATGATCGCACTACCCCAAGAAATGCAAAAAGGGGGAAGAGCGGCCACGATTCAAAGGCTTGCGGACAAAGCAACCCTCAAAGAACTTACACCTTGGTTTGAAGCACCCAGAATTCCGCTCGAAAATGTAAGGCTCAGCTACCTAGCACATCCCGATTGGAAAATGTACGAAGGCCTGACGTTGAAAGATGCAGCAAAAAAACTCACGGGATCGGAAGGTCCTGCTGCAATTGGCTCTTTTGTTTGCGAATCGCTGGTGCAATGCGGTCTGGCTGTTGGTTGCGTGGTACCCCATCGAAATCGGGATGAAAAAGATATCGATGCGTTTATGAATCATGAAGGAATGATGGCTGGAAGCGATGGTATTTACACTGGAGATTTCCCTCATCCGAGAGGTTATGGATGCTTTGCCCGATACCTGGGCCATCATGTCCGTGATGCAAAATCGTGGGGATTGGAACAAGCGATTCAAAAACTATCTTGGCATGGTGCAAGAAGGCACGGGTTGAAAGACAGAGGCCTATGCAACCCAGGATATGCCGCTGATGTTGTGGTTTTTGACCCCACTACCATCAAGGATAATGCATGGTATGAAACCGGCAAGCAACCAGCATCTGGAATGGAACATGTGTTCGTGAATGGCAAAGCGGTGTTGCTATCCGGAGAAAGAACGAAGGCACTTCCCGGTAAAGGCCTGCGCAGGTTATAAGGATAAAACACTGCGCAATTTAGAATAGCAAGGATCTAGCTACCGAAGGGGGATGTACCGCCAGGGCCGCCACCACGCATGAAATCTTCAGCCTTTTTAACTCTAATGCGGTAAGCCTCAAGCATGGATTTACGATAGGCACTTTCGCGATCAGAAACCATGTTGTGAACTTCAAGCTGGCCCAATGGGTTGATAATGTAAGCCTCGATCATACGATCGCGGTCTTCGACTTTGGAAATAACCTGTCTTGCATCTGGGCCTACGCTTTTAACACGATCATAGGTATATTCTGGGCCTTCGAAATCGACCAAGAGAAAATCAGGACGATCTTTCCGATCGGGTGAGAAATCAACAAGGATACCATCGCCTGTTTTGGTGGCAGGGCTGCCACCCTTCACAATTTTCGGAGGTAGCAAGCCAAAGCCTTCAAAGAAATAAATCCATAAAGGAATCTTTGCGATAAGCTGCCTGCCTACAAATTCTCCGCGGAAAACAGAAACCCTTTCTGCAACGGCCCAATCTCCCACCGAAAGATTTTGCGTAGCAGCGCCGGTATTTAAAAACCACTTGTGTATCTGCATAGGCACCTGCCTCTTACTATCCTCGCTGTTCAATCCCTTAAAGTTTTTGTCATCTTCCTTGCGTTGATCAACCAAGTAGCAGGACTGTTCTTCAGGCAAGCTTAAAATAATTGGTATCTTGGACCACTCTGATACAAGTTCTGCACCATCGGCATAGGAAGGGGATGCAACATCTTTAGTGCGTTTATAATTCGGGTTACCCATGCGAATTTGAACCCGGTATTCGTAGGATTCACCAGGTTGGATATCCACATCAATAAACCGAACCAGATTATGAACAGCAGGCTCTACATCTTGGCCTTGGGCAAGCCCAGGCATCATTGCAGGAGCCCCCGGAACAAACCCGCCAGCACCTACAGTTCCAATGGGATTAAAGGCTGCGGGAGCCATGCCCGGGCCTTCGCCAGTGGCACCTGTTGCTACGGGTGCAGGGGAAAAGACATCAAAGGTATCTTGCTTGGTTCGGGGCTTCGATTGCTTGAGTTTATCTTTGTCTTTTCGTGCAGATTCATCAACTTGCGACTTGATCTTAGCTAAGGAAAGTTCCGCATCATCCACTTTGGGATAATGTTCGGGATCAAAGGCCCTGAGTTTGGGCATCATCAATCCATTGACAATAAAATCAGCAATGCTAGGGTCTTCGGGTTCAAAGCGGAAATCTGTTGAAGTCGCAAATGGGAGATAATTACCACGGATATCCAGAGGCTTCCACTCCTCCCATTTTCCATCCGCAGTCTTTTTACGCCTTTCAACATTCATCCCTAAAAATCGAAATGCATTCACACCAACATTAGGATCTTCCGGACTGGCAGTTGCATCACCCAAAACTTCCGCAAAAGAACCCAACTTTAATTTATTGCGAAACTCTTCCAACTGGGCCTTGTAAGGAAAAGATGCGTTAACGATCGCCATGCGTAAGGGCAATGCTTGCTCTGCAGGGCGATGGGAACCTTTCATTTTTTCAAATTCTTCTGCGGTAACAGTCATGGTTTCTGCCATTTTCCTACCACTAAACTCGAGGTTTTTAAGATATGCAATCAACCTATCGCTATACTTGGTGCCCTCGGAAGTGGCTTTTGGCGCATTTTTCTTGGCAGCAAAAAGACGAATCGCCTGAGCTTTCTGAGTGGCCGTAGCAGTGTTTCCCCCACCAGCAGGAGCCCCTGCTGCCCCACCTGTTGCAGCACCTTTGATTACCGTCAAACCTTTGCCATCCTTGTTGAACATGTAGCTCTTTACTGCAACCCTAGCGAGCGAAACCTTGGCATCATCGACGGTTAAAATAGCAGGTGGCCTACGCTTAACATCGATAAATTCACTTTCAGAAAACATTTGTCTACCGCGATAAGCTGTAGGATCAAGTTTATCGAGAGCAGCAAGTTTGGTGGAACTATTTTCAGGCCCAGGATTATCACTTTCGCCAGGTTCGGCACTTCTAAAAGATTGGCTTTTAGAATCTGCAAGCTTTTTCATTTCCTCGGCGTTCTTAACCGGGCTGGGCGCAGAGATACTGCCCCAAAGGCCTAAGCCGCCAAAAAGAAGCATGATGGCAAGGCAAACGGCCAAGCCAACCTTCTCACCTTTTTCCTTGAAGTAGTTAAGGATGACCTGCCCTAGGGCTTTGAAATCAATTTTTACCTTAGCCATGATTCACTCTCCCAAACACTTTACTTAAAGGACAACAACCACCAAAATTTCGAGAATCGTTTTTACTTATAACACTGCAACAAACCCTTATTAAGGTTCGGGCCGTTCATTTTTAGGCATAGGATTAGCTCCCTGGACGAGGAGTTGCCGGATCAGCACCTTCCGCAGGCGCAACCGGAGGAGCACCAGGTTTTTCAAAAAGCGAAGCAATCCCGTAAAGATTAAGCTCCACAATATTGATATCGCCCGAACCATCTGTTGCCCCACCAGAGCCAGGACGAAAACCACCCATTCCACCCGGGCCAGGAGGCCGCATGCCACCATCTTCAGAACCCCTACCGCCCGACCCTGGGGGTGGTCGAAAACCACCGGGGCCACCGGGACCACCAGCAGGCGGCCTGAAACCAGGATTACCTGGCCCACCCGAATTTTCAGCAGATGCATCTGTTGGCCCCGCAGCCCCAGCAATAAAATTCGAAGATTTATAACCATTATAATGCTGATAATGAAACTGCGTGAGTTGAATTCTCAACTTAGAATTGGCAAGCGAAGCTAAAACTTCATTCATGATGGTTTGATCAAGAATTAAAGACATCGCAAAGGGAAGATGCCTGCACTGATCTGTCGTATGAATGTATATTGCACGATCAATACCGTTGATAAGAGTGGGATCTTTAGCAGCAGATGCAGCTCCCATGCCACGCCCCATCATACCACCTTCACCACCACC
>CAMDHK010000194.1 GCA_945897965.1 Candidatus Kuenenia stuttgartensis
CCCGGGTCAATCGGCTCTGCGGAAAAAATCGAGGAGACAGCACATACTAAAGTCAGGGCTGTAAGAAAGTGCTTCATAAGAGGTTCCTTTCAAAGGCGGGAAAACAAACTGCACTGATACTCAACAACCTCTTATAGCATTTATGAACTTCAGAAGGTTACTAAAAACCGCTCATCAGATTGCAACACTATCTTATTATTTCTTCTTATTACCTTTTTTACTAAACTCGTCTTTGTCCCAAATCCATGGAAGAACCTTGGCTTTATAGGCCCAATCATTCCATTGCTTCGACATTGCTTTAACCACTTCAGGATTTTCGCTCGCAAGATTGTTGGCTTCCGCACGATCAGTTTTAAGATCGTACAATTCCCAAGCACCCTTACTACCCTTTGCGACTAATTTCTTATCGCCTACCCTGATAGCCCGATTACCTTCATGCTCCCAATAAATCGCGTCCCTCTCTATAGCTTGATTGCCAAAAGCGGGCTTCAAACTTTTCCCCGCAAGAGGCACCGTAGATTCACCTTGATGCTTTTCTTGCAAAGTTACGCCTGCAAGGTCTGCACAAGTAGCTGCGATATCCACCAAATGCCCAGGATGATTCCTTACCTCACCCTTCGAGGTAATCCCCTTGGGCCAACTCGCAATCAAAGGAGTTGAAATGCCGCCCTCATGAACCCAATGCTTATATTCTCTGAAAGGAGTGTTGGAAACATTAGCCCAACCTTCGCCATAAGCGACAAAAGTATCAGGGCCACCAGGCATGATCTTTTTTCCCATGAGCACAGGAAAACCATCGCGGGTTGATTTAGGAATCATCGCAGGCAATCGATAATCCAAAGGAACAGGAGGCAACTTGGGCGCATTCGCCCGGGCTTCTTCGGGGTGATCCTTATTTCCAGTCCTACCTGTGGTTTCCGCACAGGCACCGTTATCCTGCATGTAAAAAATCATGGTGTTATCTTGAAGACCGTTGGCTTCGAGTGATTTCACAATCTTTCCAATCCCCTGATCCATGCGATCAACCATTGCTGCGTAAACTTCCATGCACCTGATTTCCCACTCCTTGTTTTCCACCTTAGACCAATCGCCCACGGTTGGAGTCAGCTTGGAATCTGGCGCAATCACCCCCAGCGCTTTCGACTTTTCAAATCGAGCCTTACGGATGGGGTCGTAGCCCTTGTCATAAACGCCCTTGTATTTGGCGACATCTTCATCCAAGGCGTGCATGGGCCAATGCGCAGCAGTATAAGCCACATACATGAAGAAGGGTTTTTCAGCCTGGTCGCGTTTATGCTCGTTGACAAATTTAACTGCGTTATCACTGATTGCATCGGTGTAATAAAATTTAGCGGGCTTGTATTCAGGGTCTGCATAAGCCGAGATGGGGGTATTATCGCGTGTCAGGGTGTAGGGATCATAGAAACTGCCACCACCTTGAAGGGTGCCATAATACCTGTGAAATCCGCGCTGTATGGGCCAGTTGTGTTTAGATGCATTCTCGGTCGTATGTCGGGTAACATGCCATTTGCCCACCGCATAATTTTTGTAACCAGCGGGCGTAAGTATCTCCGCAATGGTAGGGGTATTCTTGTTCAAATCCCCTTTATAGCCTGCAAGCGGGGTTTCATAAACCATATGACCAATGCCCGCCTGATGTGGATATAACCCGGTGAGTAGACTTGCCCGAGTAGGGCAGCAACGCGCGGTATTATAAAACTGGTTGAAGCGCAAGCCATTGGCTGCAAGCTTATCGAGGTTTGGCGTTTTGATCTCTCCGCCAAAGCATCCCAAATCCGAAAATCCCATGTCATCGGAAAGGATCACGATGATATTGGGTTTCGTGGTCTGAGCCTCTAGGTTGAAACCAAAGAGGAGCATAGAAACAACCGTGAGAATTCTTCGCATTTTAGTTTTCCTTATTTTTCTTGTTATTCTTTTTGGGGTTATCTTTTCCCTTAATCAAGTCGAGTTCCTTGGGCCTTGCATTTGCATATTGATCAAGTGCCCCTTGAAGCAGTTTTGCATCCATCGCAGCTTTACCTGTTAAAGATGACACAGTTTTCGAACTCTTCTGTGCAGGATCATTTTTAACATCGTAGAACTCACCAGTTCGATAAAGCTTGGAATCATGGTTAAAAGCAAACTCTTGAACTTTCATATCATTGCCCTGCCTAGGCGAATACCATGAATAAACCCAATCACGGGACTTCGCTTCTTTCCCGAAAGCATGAGGCAGAAAACTTACACCATCCAACCTCTTATCGGAACTTGAAACACCCGCTGCATCTAAAAGAGTAGGAACAAAATCCGTGCTATCCACAAGATTCGAAAGAACTTTTCCTGCAATTACTTTCCCGGGAAAATTGACAATCAACGGAACATGCATCCCAGCAGCCGTGGTCGTGCCCTTCCCACCAATCACAAGCTTATCGCCCATCATGGATTTGGTACCTTTTCCGGTGCCGTTATCGCCCACGAAAATGATAAGTGTGTTATCACGAATACCCTGAGCATCCAACTGCGCAACAAGTTTCCCAACTAATTTATCCATGTAAACAACCATGTCGCCGAAGTGATTTGGCTTATCATTGACAGCCTCGCCCTTGGCTTTAGGATCCCATTCTTTGCTATCAGGGGTCGGTTGATAAGGGGAATGCGTGAGCATCATGGGATAGTAGAGAAAGAAGGGCGAGGCTTTACTACGCTTGATAAAATCGATCGCATAATCATTAACGAGATCGGGACCGTATTCACCATTGGAGTAATTTTTTTCAACCCCGTTGATCTCTAAGCCGGGGTTAGCATATCGGGGAGGGCGCCTTGTATGTTGCCAAAGGCAGTATTCATCAAACCCAAATTTTTTAGGCAGTTCAAGATCATGGCCAAGCTGCCATTTGCCTGTTATGCAAGTGGTATAGCCCGCTGGCTTCAAATGGTTGGCAAAGGTGACCGCCTTGGGATTCATGTTACCAAAATTGATGTAGTTGCGAATATTGTAAAGCCCCGTCATCAACTGCACCCTTGTGGGCGTGCATAAAGGCTGCACATAACAATGGGTGAAGCGGGCCCCAGTTGATGCCAACTTATCAAGATTTGGAGTCTTATAACTGGTGCCCCCGTTGGCGCCGATGGTTTCATAGCCAAGATCATCCGCCATGATTAATATCAAGTTAGGCTTGGCTTCCGCACCTAAAAGGTTGGCAGGAGAGTAACAAGCAATAAGCCCAAGCAATATGAATAACTTAATACATTGCATCTGGTGCTATTCCTTCTTCTTAGCTTTGGCTTTAGTGGGCTTTTCCAAACCCTTGGGCGCTTCAATATTGTTGGACACCCTCAAATAATCGATCATGCGCTGTTCGTATTCCGCCATCGGTCTGCCAGTAACCACCATCGAGTTAATCAATTGCACATAAGGCTTGATGTCTACTTTAGATAAATCGAGAACATTCAAAACAAACAAAACCGAGGGCACTCGATTTTTCAATTGCTCAGCAAGAACGCTGTTTGCCTTTTCAACCTGACCTGATTGCAACAGTGTCCATGCCGCCAGGCCAACCACTTCACCACAACTATCCTTCAACATCGGCTGCAAGGCTTTTAGCGTTTCATCATCTGCTTTACCCAGCATGAACAACCCAACAGTGCCCCAATAACGCAATCCAGAATCCTTGCTCTTCAACAACTCCAACAGTTTTGGTTTGTTGACACTATTTTTAGCAAGAGCCAGATCTGCTGCATCAAGGTAGGAAGGCAGATCGTAAAGCTTTTCATTCTGCGCCATCTGATAGATGGTGGTTTTGTTTTGGGCTGCCCGTTCATTGCGTTCGAATTCTGGTAATAAACCTGCATCACGAATGGCTAACTGCCATTCTTTGAGTTTACCCCGCATGGTTAGCAGTGTTTCACGATGTTCAGGTTTATCCGCAAGATTGACTACATTATCAGGATCAGTTTGCATGTCGTAAAGTTCTTCAACAGGCTTGGTGTTAAAGAATCTTCCAGTGATTTCATTAGTGCTTTTGTTTTTGTACGCATCTTCCCAAACTTTGGTTGCTTCCATTTTCCAGAGGTAATCAACATGCTGCCCCCAAGGCACATAAGGCATGAAGTTTTTGATGTACAAGAATTGCTTACTACGAACCGCGCGCTGATTATCGAAGCGCTCATCCATTCGTTCACGGAAGCTGAAAACATACTCGGGTTCCTGCTGCGCTTTGGTACCCAGAAAAATCTTACCCTGCATCGCGGGTGGGATCTCAGCATTCGCAAGGCTCAACCAAGTTTTGGGCATATCCACAAAGCTAACAAGCCGATCCACAGTTTCACCAGGGGATTTACCGGGCCATAAATGCTTGTACTTTTCAGGCATCCGCACTATCAGCGGGCAGTGCAAACCACTGTTGTAAAGAAATCGTTTGCTACGAGGCATAACACCACCATGATCAGAATTAAATATCACGATGGTATCATTCGCCAGCCCTGCTTTATCTAATGCCGCTAGCGCCTTTCCTACTTCGATATCCATGTTTTCAACTGCATCGTGATACTTTGCATAAGTCATGCGAATCCCTTTTTCATCGGGATGATATTTTCTCAAGATAATATCGTTGGGTGAATGGCGGGTATTAGTCACTGCGCCATGTGCCTTGCTTTCGTGCGACTCGGTGAAATTGAGGATTTGGAAAAAGGGCTGGCCGGGCTTACGCAAGTCCCAGGCATTCGCCTTATTGCTATCCCAGCAATTACCATCAAGCCTGCCACCAATGTTGAAATCAGTTTTGGTATGATTGGCGACAAAATAACCCGCACTACGCAGGTAATCTGGATAGTACTTGATCAAATCATGAGGCAGCATATTTCTACTGCGCATGGGAAGTGTACCGGTGGATGCAGAGTACATACCCGTGATCCAAGTACTGCGTGATGGTGCGCAAACCGGCACACAAGCATAAGCGTTTTTGTAGCGAAAACCTTGCTTAGCAAGCGCATCAACATTAGGAGTCTTGGCATATTTGTTGCCATAGCATCCGAACCAATCGATGCTGGAATCTTCGCAAACAATCCAAAGAATATTAGGTTGCTCCGCAGCTTGTGCAGAGCCTGTGATTAAAAAACAGCAAACAAGTAAAGCTTTAATCCAATTCATGCCATCTCCAAGTAATGCAAACTTAGAAGGTTAAACACCATGCGCAGAAGCTAGTTCCGAGTTAAATCATGCGTTATCTGGTAGGTAAATGCCAAAGAAAAGGTTGGTTTAATCAAACAAGCCTAGGGCACGGGGGTGAGCTTCACTCTGATAAAAGTGGGCCAGTAAAGCCTTGCATCATTAATCACGCCCGCAAGTGATTTCGCATTTGCAACATAACTTATAATAATCTCATCCTCTTTCGAAAGCCAAGGTTGCACCTTTCCAGAATAACAAAACACCTCGTTACTCCAACTCTTTTCTTCACAGGTGTGCAATTTAACTTTTTCAGACCACGGGCCCCATGGATTCAAACTGGTTCTGCCTACAATGTCAGGCGACAAAAAAGCATCATGATACACCAACAAAAAATTCTTCAACCCCGGTACATAATTAACCGAATACTCAGATGCAACACCCTCCATCAAGGGCTTCGCATCTTCCAAATTCTTAGACCATCCAGAACCATCATAGAACTCCCAATCTGTAAACTTTGCAACCTGATTGTTCGAACACCGTGCCAAAAGCATCTTCTTATAAAACCCACCCTTGTTTTCTTCGTAGCCATAGATGTAAGTAAAATCTTTGGTCACACAAATCGCAGAACCAAACAAGACTTTCCTCTTTTCCTCAATACTTACATGAGGCACTTTAATCTGCTTAATATGCCAGGAATTGGGGGAATCATATGGGTTTTCAATTTCTGCAAGCACAACTCCTGCGTTTTTAAAAGCGAACCCCGAGGGCCCATCTGCTTTCTCCATAAGAAACAAAAACAGCACGAATTTTTCGCCCTGCATGATGCCTGCAAAAGGCCAGAACCAACCCTTACCATCCTTGGGAACCAACAAAGCGCTAGGCTTGCCCGCCGCAGTTTTACCCCAGTGATATTGCACAGTGGATTTGCCATCTTTGAATATTTGAACGCCTACAGAGTTGTTAATGAGAACCGGATTCTTACGTTTGTTGTTTTCCACTTCGCCAAGCCAAGTGTCACTGAAAAACCAAAGTGCTTTTTCATTAGAGATTTTAACAGAGTAATTACCATCCGCCCCGATCCAGCCTTTGGAAGATTTGAAAACATCACTGATATCCTTGGCAGGTTCAGCTTTCGCAAAAGGCGAGTTTGTTTTCAAACCATCCTGACCAGATATCATCATGATCATCCAAAAACAAATTGTAGCCATGGATACCTTCACTAAAATTAAAATGTTTAGAGCAGCGTTTTTGCTATTCGACCATCCTAAGCTTTAGTAAACTGATTAGGGTAATGAAAATCGAAAAACAACTATCAAGGGATTAGTCGCATGGCAAAAGTATTGATGCCCATAGGTGATGGTACGGAAGTCTTAGACACCTACTATCCAATCTTTCGTTTAGCGGAAGATGATTTTGAAGTAGTAGTAAGTGGGCCTGAAGCACGGATTTACCATGGGGTTATGCATGAAATTCCACCCGATGCCAGCATTCCATGGGATATCACACGTGAGCAACCCGCTTACCATGTGAAAGCAACGATGGCTTTACGCGATGTGAAGGTGGACGAGTATGCGGGGTTATTTCTTTCAGGGGGCAGGGCGCCCGAGTATCTGCGCTATGATGAAGATTTGATTCGCATCACCAAACATTTTTTCGAAAAGAACAAACCCGTTGCGATTGTATGCCATGGTGTGGAAATCGCAGCCGCTGCTGGTTGTTTGAAAAATCGTAAATGCACTTCGGTTGCTAAATGTGCCTTGGATATCACCTCGTTTGGTGGGGTTTATGTAAACGACCGCTGCGTGATCGATGGCAACTTAATTTCCGGCAGAACCTGGCATGATAACCCTTACTTCATGCGGCCTTTTGTTGAAATGCTCAAAAAAGCACGAGGTTCATAATGAATGAGCTGAATCGTAGAGAAGTTCTGGGAAGCATGGCTGCAAGCATCATGTTGGGCAATGCCATTGCGATTGAACCTAAAGCCAAAAGAATCACTCTAGGGTTCAGCAACTACGGGATGAAAACCCTTGCTTACAAAGAAGCGATTCCTTATGTGGGCAAGGTCGGATTTGATTCGATGGAGTTATGTTTACTGCCTGGTTGGCCTACCGAACCTAAAAAGTTAAGCGCAGCAGATCGCAAAGAAATCGGCACCTTGATTGCAGATTCAAAACTAAAGCTCACAGCGCTTATGGAAAATCTTGGCCCTTCGCCCATGCCAGAAGTTAGCAAGGGTTTGCAAGATAGATTAGAGCAAGCTTTTATTCTTGCCAATGAACTTGGAGGTAAACATCACCCTGTGGTGCAAACGGTTTTGGGCGGGGGCGTTTGGGAAAAAGTCCAGGCTCTTTATGTAGATACTTTAGGCAAATGGACCGAACTCGCTGCAAAGGCAAAAGTTATTCTTGCGATTAAGCCCCATCGTTCTGGAGCAATGAACCTACCGAGCCAAGCAATCTGGCTTATCGAGCAATTGAAGAATTCTCCATGGTTAAAAATGGTATACGACCCCAGCCATCTGATGTTTCGAGATCTGGATCTTGTGAAGATGCTGAAAGATTCGCTACCTCATGTTGCGCATGTAGCAATCAAAGATGCAGCAAAAAGAGATGGAAAAATCGTATTCGATCTTGCGGGGTCTACGAATTCGATTGATTATGGCGCCTTGATTAAAGTTTTAAAAGAAGGCAATTATCAGGGCGATGTCAATTGCGAAGTCAGTTCGATGGTTTCAGAAAAGCCTGGTTATGACCCTTTGAAAAGCGCCCAAACCTGCCAAATGAATATGAGAAAATATTTCGAGTAGTACGAAAATTACTCAATACTCAGACTTCTTTAAGTTATGATCTAGCATTACCCGCCTAAAGCCTTTCCTTTTCTTAAAAGAGGTTTAGTCATGAAATTCACACAAGTAACAAAAGACATTTATCTCTTTCCTGATATTTGCAATGTCTATGTAATCAAGTCGGGTGAACTGGGATTATTGATTGATCTGGGTACGGGTGATGTGCTTGATCATCTGAAAGAAATCGGAATCAACAAAATTGAATGGGTGCTATTCAC
>CAMDHK010000195.1 GCA_945897965.1 Candidatus Kuenenia stuttgartensis
GATCAGGCCCGTACACCTTTTAAGGAGCGCAAAGGTCTTGTTTTTAAATCCAAAAACGGTGAATACACTGGCACTGGCCTCTATGCAGCAGTGAGTTATGACGAGGGCAAAACCTGGCCCGATCGCAAGCTTATCGCACCCGAGGGCAAAACCAATACCGATATCAACGGCTACCTTGCTATCACCCAGACCCGTGATGGCCGTATCCAACTTATCACTAGCAAAGATCACTATGTTTTTAATCTAGAGTGGATCAAATTAGTACCGACCACACCTAAGAAGTAAATGCATCGGATTCCAGTAGGGCGATTTACCAAAGGAGAATCGGATTCTCTACCTGAAAAACCATGCGTTCATAACTTGTTGATGGGGTAGCGCTTGTGAGTTAGATCGTACTGGTCCTACGGCGTAGAGTGTTTTCTTTAGTCTTGTATTGTGCCAGTGGCACAAATTGGCCGCTTGCATAATCGTAGGCGAAAACCTCGCCCGTTTCGATCTTGTAAACCCAGCCATGCAAGTGAAGATCACCCTTTACCAATCGTGATGCAACCGATGGTAGAGTTCGCAAATTTTCTAATTGAACTAATACATTTTCTTCGACGGTTGCTGTTACAAGACGATCACCTTCCAGATGCCCGTAGTTATCCTTCACGATTTTGCGTGTGGTCTCTGCGTGGGATAACCAAGATGAAAGCGCTGGTAAACTAGCGACCATTTCTGGTTGTAATAACCCCTTCATTGCACCACAGTGGGAATGGCCGCAGATGATGATGTCTTTTACGCCAAGCCCTGCAACAGCAAACTCGATGGTAGCCCCTTCTCCACCGTTTGCGGCACCATGTGAAGGCACAATGTTTCCCGCGTTACGAAGGATAAACAAATCGCCTGGTTGTGACTGAGTAAGCAGGTTAGGGTCGATGCGGGAATCTGAACAGGTGATAAAAAGCGTTTCAGGATTTTGCCCCTTGGACAATTTTTCAAACAAGTCTTGCAATGGTCTGAAGTTTTCTTCTTGGAACTGATGGATACCTTCTATTAACTTTTGCATGATGTCCTCCAATATGAAATGTTGTAATCAGACGATTAATAACTGAAAAAAGATAGATTGCAGAATCAAGCCCACTCTTTGCGTGTTTTTCCAATGGCTTTACGAAGTTCGTTGGCATCAACGGATTCTTTTTCAAGAAAGACGGTTGCATCGAGCAACCAAGTTGCGATTTCTGGTTGTCGAAGTTGGTAGAAAACATGCCTACCATCCCGTCGTTCAGACACAAGCCGGTAAGCCCGCATCACCATGAGGTGCTGAGAAACCCCGGAATGGCTGATGCCAAGTGCTTCCTTTAAAGCGTTCACATTGCGTTCTCCATTTCGCAACTCTTCGATTATGCGAATGCGGTGGGGGTGAGATAACGCCCCCAGGAATTCCGAGAGTTCTTTTGCTACCAAGGCACGATGTGGCATAGCCAGCAACCTTTCGATTGTATTCAAAAGTTTGAATGTTCTAATGTATCAATATATTAACATGTAAAGGCATTGTCAATGGAATTTCCCTAGGTTGTGTGATCGTGCGGTTGAACGCGATTGTTTAACCAAGGACTCAATTCGGTTTGAAAAATAAAGGTAGGCAGGATCACCCGATCTTCTTTGTGAACGGATTCATCAAGAAGGGTTTAAAAAATGAATTGTTTGTTTTTGTGGGATTATAAAAACGAGAGCTATCTATTTTGGTTTTGGCCCACCGAAGCCACCAAGGAAGGGGATCATCTGTACGCCACGCTCTTTGACTCTTTGGTTCATACGCACCCAGTATTCAGTCATTTGCGCACGCATTTCAGGTGTGGATTTATCAAGGCCATCTGAAAGCCTTTTGTTACGCTCTTCAGGAGTAGGGGCCCCTTTACCTTTTACATTAGGCCCGTTGGGTGAGGGTGTGTTTTTTGCAGAATTATCTGCAGGTTTCATGCCAGCTCCAGGGCCCCCCATGCCGGGTGGGCCAAAGCCCCCTTTTCCACTCATGAAACCTTTCATCATACTTGCCATGCGGTCGATGTCTTTATCTAAGGCCTTGCGTTGTTCTTCTGGTGAGGAAGAGAAAAAGCGTCCGAATTTTTCTTTGAACTGTTCGTTCATGCGCTGGGCATTTTTATCATCGTTGGTTTTCTTTTGGGAATCAGACATCTTATCGCGGATGGTTTTCATGGTTTCGAAAAAAGTTTTGCGTTCTTCCACTTCCATGTCTGCAATTTTTTCGATATCAACGCCTGCAACTGCAGCATCAAACTCCCGCATGGGGGCATTTTTGATGTACGAATAGCTAAAGTATCCAATGCCTCCAAGAAATAAAAGTAAAAGCGCAGCGACAGAAAGCTTCATGCGTAAGCTGAAAGATGATGTAGGTTCAACCGAATTATCTGGAGTATTTAATTCATTCATCATGTTAATACTAACTCAGCAATTCGTTCTAAGAAAGCAATTATTTCGTTTTGGTTGGAGTGGGAGGGCCACCAAAATTTGGGATCTGTACGCCTTTTTCCTTGGCACGTTCGCCAACAAGTTTCCAATATTCCGTCATCTGGGCCCGAAATTCGGGCGTGCTATTATCTAAGCGATCAGAGGTGCGTTTATTTTTTTCTTCAGGTGTTGCGTTGGGATTGCCTCTGCCCCAAGGAGGGCCACCACCACCAGGAGGAGGCGGGGCAACATTTCCCGGAGCTCCAGTGCCACCTTTACCAGCGCCATCAGCACCACCTTGGCCTCGTCCTGTAGAACTAGCCCCACCGGTTCCGGGTACGCCGCCTTGGCTTTTTCCATTAGCGCCCTCCGGAGCTTTACCAGCAGCACCAGCATTTGGTGCGCCGCCTTTGCCGCCACCAAAACTTTTCATCATGGAAGCCATGCGATCTACTTCTTTGTCTAATTCCGCTTTTCTTTCTTCGCGAGGCAGGGCAAAAAACTTGTTCATTTTTTCAGTCATTTGTGTTTGAAATCGCTCACGCATGATATCGTCAGCTTTTTCTTTTTGTGGCTCGGTCATTTTTTCGCGAAGATTTTTCATGTTTTCGAAGTATTCTCTTCGTTCTTCAGCGGGCATATCGCGCATTTTTTCCATGCTCATTTCAGCCGTCAGGGTCTGATATTGGCGCAGAGTTGAATTGCTTGAATAAGAATACAAGGCGTAACCCGAACCCAAGAGCAATAAGGCAATTAGAACTGACAGAATAATAATTTTATTTTTGGATAATAAAGGCTGCTCAGCCGTTGTTTCATCAGGAATCGCCATGGCTGCTCTCCGGAATATGATTAGAAGCCACCCGATTTAAAATTAAAAGATGGCTTAGTTGTATCTATAGACAACTTAACTAAAAAGCCTAGCCGCGCTTACCACTAGTTTGTGGAGGAGCACCGGGTTTGCCACCGCCTGGGGTAGTAACGATACCCATTTCAGCCCGTGTTTTGTCACGAAGTTTTTGGTATTCCATCTTGGCAGCACGGTATTCGGGGGTGCTTTTGTCTAAACGGTCTGAAGTGCGTTTGTTGCGTGATTCAGGGGTAAGGGGCGGTTTAGTAGGTTGGGGAGCAGGAGCAGCCTTAGCGACTTGATTACCCCCTGCACCGCCTTGATTACCACCTTGTGGGCCACCGTTTCCATTACCTCCATTAGTATTTCCACCCTTACCGCCCCCTTGAGCGCCAGCTACTTTTTGCTTATTAATGCTTTGTGCTCTTTTAGCATCAATTTCTTTGCGTCTCGCTTCGCTTTCTAGTCTGCGTTTTTCATCGCGATTAACTTCATCGACCAATTGTTTTTTCTGTTCTGCTTTAGTCATTGCAAAAAACGTATTCAATTTTTGCATGTCTTTCTTTTCGTACTGGCGCTCGCGTGCGTCATTTACCTGGGACTTCTGATCACTGGTGAGTTTTTTATCGAGGGTGCGCCATTTTTCAAAACGAGCTTTTTGATCTTCTTTAGACAGCGTAGAAAAATCTACATCTTCCTCAATCATAGCCAATGCACTGCGCAATGGAGCCTCACTCCACCAAGAATAACCAGCATAGGAAATCCCGGCCAATAGTAAGGCAAGAATAATCGTGAGGGCTATTTTATTGGAATTGGACATGCCTTTATCAGCATCAGCATTTTCAGGAACATCTGCAACAGCCATGGTTGAATCTCCGAAATATAATTAAGAACCCGGTGCGACGGTAACTTCATTGGAAACATGCCCGTCAGCATAAACAATGTTACGACCCCTACCAGAACCAGCAGCTCCGTGATTGTCATCCATGTCAAAAACAAGAACAATGTTAGCGGTTCCCCTGCCATCGGTCATCAGTTCTTCCATGCGCCTGCCATTGATATGTGGCATAGATCGGCTGTTATAGCCAACAGGTTTGGTGTAAGGCATGAAGGAAGGTTTATCGCTTGGATATTCGTAACTGTATTTAATATTATACTTTTGAAAACCCGTAGCAACATCAGAACCAGCGGGAAAGGTTGCAGTAGTGGTGTCACCACCGATGATAACTTTCATATAGAGTGAAGTGAATTCGCGGGCACCACCTTTGTTCATATCGGAGGGGCATAAGAATGTCTTGGTGTTTTTCTCAACATAATCGAAGATCTTTTCACCAAAGAAAACGGGGAATCCAATGTTTACATTCTGATATTCTCGATTTGCAATGTCGTAAGCATTCCCGTTAGTTTGTGACAAAGGGTTGGCGAATACACTGCGTTGATAAATCCGATGCGCTTCAGGATAAGTTTGCGGGGGATTCTGCCTGTACATTTCCATCGCCAAACCGATTTGCTTCAAATTATTCTGGCAATACATTCTGGCAGCAGTGGATCGAACTTTCTGCACCGCAGGCAGCAGCAACCCAATAATAATACCGATGATTGCAATCACTACCAGCAATTCAATCAGAGTAAAACCATTCTTGTTTGTATTATTCTTTGACATCCGGGAGACCTTTCGGCAGGTTCAAACAAAAACTTTTAAAACTTCATCAATAACACTTAATACCCTTCTGTTTTACACCAAAAAGCATTAAAGAATGATGAGATTACTCATGAATTTAGACATAATTCTATGAATTAAGGCTATAGCAGCTTCAAATGGTTTGGCTAATTTGCCGTTAGTCATTGATAAATAAGGCTTTACGGAACTCTGGGGGTTTGTGTATTATACCGCCTCAGGTATTGTTTATTGTTGTTTTTTCAAACAACGAAACAACGAAAGGTGAAGCCATGAATAGGCGGGATTTTAATCGCAGGGTCTTTTTAGCGAACCTGTCTGCTGTAGGGATTTGCTCAATGGTGACAGCCGCACCCGTGGCAACAACCTATCCATTTTATGCAATGGATACTGGTTTAAGAGGCCCTGATGTGTCTTCGTTGGAAAAGAAAGTCGCATTACTTGCAAAGCTCGGGTTTGCAGGCATAGGGTGGACTTGGAACGCATCAGAAGCAGAGCCCCTCCTAAAACTGCTTGAGCAATATAAACTGCAACTCTGGGCGGTTTACCTCGCACCCTTTATGGAAGATGCACCCGACAAAGCCTTGCTTGCCTATATATCCAGCTTAAAGGGCAGGCCCACGCGAATAGAGCTGGCTTTACGTAGCAAAAAATACAAGCCCTCCGATCCCGAGGGTGACCCAATCGCGTTGCATTACGCTATGCTCTATGTGGAACAATCTAAAGACTCGGGGCCTGTGATTTCTTTTTACCCACATCGCTCTTTCTGGCTCGAAAAGGTTGAAGATGGCTTGCGGCTTGCATCCAAAGCTAACCTCACTAATTTGGGAACACATTTTAATTTGGTTCATTGGCGCTGGCAGAATGGGACGGATGAAAAGAAAATCCTTGAGACAGGGAAAAAGCATATCTTTTGCATCACTATTAACGGAATGAAGGATGCAGCCATCGTTTCGCTGGAACAGGGGAATTATGATGTTGCTTCTTTTCTCAATTCCGTGCAAAAATCGGGCTGGACGGGACCTATCGGTTTACAGTCCTATAGTGTTCAAGGGAACTCGGAAGACCACCTTGGTAGGTCGATGAAAAAATGGCAGGAAGTTACCCGCAACTGGTGATATTAACGGAGTGATTCATGAGCGATCAAGAAATGAACGATGAGAAATTTGAACTCGGACTTAGCTTTCACCAGCAAGGCAACCCCGACCAAGCTGAAATGATTTACCGCGAGGTTCTCAATGGTAACCCAAACCACAAGCACGCATGGTCCAACCTTGGTGCGATCCTTTCTAAAAAAAATAAACTTGAAGAAGCCATCAATTGCTATCGAAAGGCGTTGGAAATTGACCAGCAGTTTGGCGAATGCTGGTTCAACCTAGGTAATGCACTGCGTAAAGGCATGAACCCTGTAGGCGCTGAAGCTGCATTTCTTCAGGCACTCAAGTGCAATAACTCCCTGTTTGGCGCAGCAGTAGGTTTGGGTCAGTCGCTTTCCGAACAGGGTAAGTTCCCCCAAGCTGCGGAAGTATTCAAGCAAATCATCGCCCAGAAAAAAGATGACCCCGATCTTTATTCCCATCTTGGTAACGCCCTCAGGATGCAAGGCTTGCGGGATGAAGCCATGCAGGTATACCAAATGATGCTGAATTTGAGGCCCAATGATCCGAAAATCATCCATCAATATGGTTTGGTCATGATGGATGTTGGTAGGCTCGAAGAAGCTTTCAACCAGTTTAAATATGCTCTAAGCTTAAATCAGGATTACCCCGAAGCTCATAACTCTATGAGCATTGTTTTACAAATGCTGAAGCAGGATGATAACGCCCTTGCGCATAATCTCGAAGCGGTAAGGCTTAACCCCAACTTTACAGAAGCCTGGAATAATCTTGGCAACCTCTATGGCTTGGGTGGGAAACCCAAGGAAGCCATTGATGCGTTTAGGAAGTCGATCGCATTGCAGCCGCGGGCCATTCCGTTTCATAGTAATTTGCTCTTGAACCTGCATTATTCGCCAGATATGACCGGAGCAGAAATATACAAGGAACATGCTGGATGGGCAGAAGCGCATCTGAAAAATTTCCCCCCCGCACAACCCTTTGACAATAACAAAGAAGGTGGCCGTAAGCTAAGGCTGGGGATTGTCTCCCCCGATTTTCGTAAGCACACTGTTAATGCATTCATGGAACCTTTTTTAGATTCCATCGACCGAAACAAGTTTGAAGTATTTGCCTATAGTTCAGTTATCAGGCCCGATGAAAAAACTGAACAGTTTAAGCTTAAGGTTGATCATTTTAAGGATGTCAGGCCGATTCCCGATATGATTGCGTCAAGCATGATAAGGAAAGATCAAATCGATGTACTGCTAGATCTTGCAGGCCATACCGCTGGAAGCAGACTGCCTATTTTTGCCTTGAAATCTGCACCCATTCAGATCACCCAGTTCGGGTATCCTAATACCACGGGCATCCCCGGTTTTGGTTATCGCGTTACCGATGCCTTTGCTGATCCTAAGGGATTAACCGAAGCCAATCATTCTGAAGAATTGGTTCGACTCCCTGGCTTGGCGTGGTGTTATCAACCCCCTGCAGATGCTCCTGAAGTGCCCAAGCGTTCGCCTAAGGCTGGTGCAATTATTTTTGGCTCGCTCAACAACATGGCAAAGCATAATGGGAAAGTGCTTTCGCTATGGGCCAAATTGCTTAGCGCAGTCCCTGGTTCGAAATTACGATTGTTATCGGGCCCTGGTCAAGAATCCATCAAGATGGTAAGGCATGCCTTGCAGACCGCTGGCGTAAACCCCGACCGAGTCGAGTTTCTACCCCGCATGGAGAAAAAAGAATACTTCGCAGCACTTGGCGAAATTGATATCGCCTTGGATCCCTTCCCTTACAACGGGGGGATCACCTCGTGTGATACTTTGTGGATGGGAACACCGCTGCTCACGCTTGCAGGCACCACCTATGTATCCAGACAGGGAGTTGCAATTTTAAGCAATGTTGGGATGGAAGAATGGATTGCAAAAACACCTGAAGAATTCGTAGAGAAGGCGAAGAAGTCTGCAAGTGAAGCTGCAAGGCTTAGTTTGCTACGGGGCAAATTAAGAGACGTGGTTAAGAAATCTTCCATTTGCGATTGGAAAGCCTATGGCAGCAAATGGGAAGAAGCGGTTCGCAAGTTGTGGAAATCTTGGTG
>CAMDHK010000196.1 GCA_945897965.1 Candidatus Kuenenia stuttgartensis
TGGAGCTTTTGGCACGCAGAGGCATTTACATCATCGAGAATTTAAAACTGGATGAACTAGCGAAAGATAAGGTCAGGCAGTTTTTGTTCATCTGTCTGCCCTTGAAATTGATCGGGGCTACAGGTTCGCCTGTGCGGCCTATTGCCTTGGTGTGAAATTACCTTATTGTGCATGCATAAGAAATTTGTTTAACAAGGAGAGAAACCATGTCAGGCCCTTACATGCCTATTGACCGAAGGAAAGTTCTGGCGGGATCAGCGATGGCTGCAACAGCTTTGCTTACCGGGGCAGGAAAACAAGAAGCTGCGGTTGCGAAGCCTAGGCGCTATGCGATGAAAAAATCGATCAACCTTTGGGCGTTTCCCTACCCCGAGAAAATGAATCTGGAGCAATGCCTGCGCTTGGCTAAGAGTGCGGGATTCGATGCGATTGAGCTGAACTATGATCTCGATAATGATCTTTCGCCTAAATCTGGCGCCAAGGAATATGCTGCGATTCGTGCCCTTGCAGACAAGATTGGTATTCAGATCAGCGGGCTTTGTTCCTTTCTTTTCTGGCCCTACCCTCTTACTGCGAATGACAATGCAAAAAGAGCCAGAGGTTTTGAACTTGCTGCAAAAATGACCCAGGCTGCGCATGACCTTGGTGTGGAAAATCTATTAGTTGTTCCCGGGGCAGTTAACATCCCTTGGCGCACCGATTACGAACCTGTTCCTAATGATGTTTGCGACAAGCGGGCACGCGAGGCCATCGCCAAGCTTTTACCCAATGCTGAAAAGTTGAAGGTGAAGCTTAATATTGAGAACATCTTTTTTAATGGCTACCTGATGACACCAGGTGAAATGATCGACTTCGTGGATTCCTACAAATCCGAGTATGTGAAGGTTCATTTCGATACAGGCAACATCATGATGTTCCAATTCCCCGAGCATTGGATCAAGATGCTGGGCAAGCGCATTCAAAATGTTCACCTCAAGGAGTACACTAAGAAGGGAACTGATTATTCTTTGGAAACTTTCAGGCCCTTGCTTGATGGCACTACCAATTGGCCCGCAGTGATGGAATCCTTTGAGCAAACGGGCTATAGGGGTTATCTCACCTTTGAATATTTTCATCCGTACAGCCATTTTCCAGAAGCTTTGATCTATCAGACCGCAGATTCCCTCGACCGTCTTTTGGGAATTAAGTAAGTTGTCTATCAATGCTTTGATTGGTAATTAAAAATGAGGATAGATTAATGAGTGCGAAATCAAGAAAAGATCAGATTATAGAAATGCTTAAGGATGAGCCCCATGATTCATTCCTGCTTTATGGCTTAGCCATGGAGCACCAGAGCGCTGGCGAGGAAGAACTGGCGCTGAAAGTGTTTGGCGATTTAATGGAATCGAACCCTGATTATCCCCCCGGGTATTTGCAGGCGGGGCAGTTACTTGCCCGGATGGGCAAAGAGGCGCAAGCTAGAAGTGTGTATGAAAAAGGTATCCAAACCGCTAGGAAAGTGGGGGATGGCCATGCTGCAGGAGAAATGGAAAATTTCCTATCTCTTCTCGATTGAGTTTCTGTTAAAATCTCGGAGTCAGATTTTGTGGAGTTTTGAAACATAAAGGAGCATTGAAATGAAGATTTTGATTTTTAGAACATTAGCTGCATCTTTTCTTGCGTTGGCATTTGCTGTTGTTGCAATTGCACAAGATGGCAAAGGAACTGTAATTACGATTGATGGATTAAAATCGGTTACCCCTGCAGAATGGAAAGAAGAGGCCCCAAGCAACAAAATGCGCTATGCTCAATTTGTTTTGCCCAAGGCTGAAGGCGATCCCAAAGATGGCGAAATAGTTATTTTCAAGGGCCTTGGTGGTTCAGGAAAAGCAAATATCGATCGCTGGAAAGAACAGTTTTCTACTAACGATGGTGGCAAACTAGGCGAAAAGGATTTCAAGATTACTGAAATCAAAGTTGCTGGAAAGCCAACCTTGTATTTGGATGTGAAGGGTGCTTACAAGTATAAGGCTGCACCGTTTGATCCTAATTCTAAAACTGTGCTGATGGAAAACTCCCGGTTGTTGGCAGTCCATGTTGATGCCAACGATATTTATCACATTAAATTTACCGGGCCAGCAAAGACTGTCGAAAAGTACCGCGATGGTTTTGAAAAATGGCTTGCGAACTTCAAGTAAGCTTCTTTCTTTTAATCTGATGATCACCAGAGCGGCATGGGTTATACCTGCCGCTCTATTCTTTTTAAGGTTGCAACATTGCAGGATATATTCTTTAAGTACGAACTGCCCCCAGAATTAATTGCGCAGCACCCGCCGCAAAAGCGTGAACAATCGAAGTTAATGCTCGTGGATCGGAAAACATCTTGCATCACCCACCACTCTTTTTCTGATCTTCCCAATTTTTTAAGAAAAGATGATTTGCTGGTGTTGAATGATACCCAGGTTGTTAAAGCCCGATTGTATGGCAAACGCAAAGCCACGGGTGGAAAATGGGAAGGGTTGTATCTAAAGACTTTGGAAAATGGCCTATGGGAGATGATGAGTTATACGCGGGGTTGGCCATTGCCTGGCGAAACCATCACGGTTGAACCCGGGCCATTGGAGTTGTTGTTGGTGCAGAAAAATGCAGGGGGCATCTGGCATGCCAAGCCCAGTATAGAGGGAGATGCGCCCGCGATTCTTGAAGCACATGGCAAGGTCCCGTTGCCACCATATATTCGTAAGGGCAAAGCCTTGGAAGAAGATACGCAAAGGTATCAGACGGTTTATGCAAGGCATCCGGGCGCGGTAGCTGCACCCACCGCAGGCTTGCATTTTACCGAAGAACTTTTCGCTACCCTTAATGCCATGGGGGTTGATAAATCTTTTGTTACCTTGCATGTAGGGCCTGGTACTTTTAAACCATTGCCTGAAACGCTTCCAGAAAACTACCAGGTTGACCCAGAGTTTGGTGAACTGCCCCAAGCCACCGTGGATGCTTTGAATAAAACTAAAAGTATTGGGGGACGGGTGGTTGCAGTGGGTACCACTTCCACACGGTTATTGGAAAGTGCTGTTTCTCAAAAGGGGATGAACCCTTGGCAGGGCTGGGCAGATTTAACCATTGATCCCACTTATAACTTTAAAGTGATTGATGTGTTAATTACCAACTTTCATCTGCCTTGTTCTACTTTGCTGCTGCTTGTTGGTGCATTTGCAGGTTGCGATTTAATCCGCAAAGCCTATGAGGAAGCCATTAAAAATGAGTATCGGTTTTTTAGTTATGGCGATGCCATGATTATTGTTTAATGTTTTCAAGTCAGTGTTATTAACATTTACAAAAGGAAGATGAATCATGAAGAAGATAAGCGTTTTAGTTTTATTGCTGGTAGGGACAATTGCATTGGCTGCTGATTACACCAAGGATAATATTGAAGCGATCAAGGCGAAGGTTCAAAAGGGTGAAGTAGTCTTGATTGATGTACGAGAAAAAAACGAATGGGACGAGGGGCATGTTTTAGGGGCCAAGCTTCTTTCTTTGAGCAGGCTTTCGAAGGGTGCAACCAAAGATGAAATTGAAGTTGTCGTGGGTAAGGATAAAGTTATTTACTTGCATTGCAAGGCGGGGGTTCGTTGCATGAAAGCCGCGGAGATACTTGAAAAACAAGGGTTTAAGGTGCAGGCGATAGATCTTCCCGTAGGGGAATTAATCAATTCGCTTGGTAAGGCAAAGTAATTGTGCAGGTTATTTTTTTTTTGGACTCTTGCTCCTTCATGGCTTAGCTTTACGACACAGACGTTTTTTCACTATGGAGGTTTCAATGATTCGAATTAGCTTTTCTGTTCTATTGTTTGCTTTTGGGATTTCCTCTGCCACCGCAGCAGAGCCCGCAAAAGATTATTTCTTTCAACCCAAGGATCGGATCGTTTTTCTTGGCGATAGTATCACCGAGCAATACCAGTATTCCAATGCGATTGAATTGTATTTGACCACCCGTTTTCCTGATGCCAACTTTTTCTTTTTAAATGCTGGTATCGGTGGCGACACCGCCAACGGGGGATCTAATCGTTTTAAAAATCATGTGTTGGACGAAAAGCCTACGAAGGTGACTATCAACTTTGGCATGAATGATGGCGGATACGGCAAGTTCAACCCCCAGTCCAATAAAGTGTTTGTTGAAAAGACTGCACTCATGCTAGATATGGCAACTAAGGCTGGCGTAAAAGTTGCGTTGCTTTCACCCAATGCTGTTGACCCACGCAACAAATCCAATGGGGTTGAATATGTTGAAACCCAGAAACAGTTTTATGCTCCGTTGAAAGATATTGCTGCCAAGTTTGAATTCCCCTTTGTGGATCAGTATGCGATTACTCGGGCAGCACAGGACAAAATGCTTGTTAATGATCCCAAGGCTGAAAAAGCAAAGCCTTATCCAGATGGTTTTCATACTGCAGCCCCAGGTGGGATGCTCATGGCTCATGCAATCCTTACTGGGTTAAAGTCCCCTGCATTAGTGAGCGATGTTTCTTTTGATGCTGCTAGCAAAAAAGTTACTGGCAAGAATTGCACCGTAACAGTAGTCAGCGGCGATGCCATTAGTTTTGAACGCAAAGATGAGGCTTTGCCTTGGGCCGTGCAGAAAGATTGGCTGCCCATGCTCCCCTATACCAATGAGCTTAAAGATTTGAATTGGTATGGTTTGCAAGTAACTGGCCTAAAGGAAGGCAGTTATGCAGTTAAGATTGATGGCGTTGAAGTTGCCAAGTTTTCTGGTGAAGAACTTGCAAAGGGTGTTAACCTTGGGAACCTTACTGCTGGTCCGATTTGGGATCATGCTGATAAGGTATATAAGGCTATTGAAGCTAAGAACCGAATTGTAGCAGGTCGGTTCCGGGGCGTTATTCTTGCTAATGTTCCCGATTGGCTAGCTGATGTTGCCAAGGAACGAAAGCCTGTAGAGTTGGAAAAACGTATGGCTCAAATTGTTGAAGCACAGAAAGCTGTCAACGAATTGGTAAAACCAAAGAGTCATAAATGGGAAGTTGTTGCAGTGAAGTAATGCTGCGATAAAGATGTAAATAATACGATGGGGCCGAAGTATAACTTCAGGCCCCATCTTTCATTTGGCGAGATTGTTATACTGTTTGCAATCGTTTGTTGCATGTGCTAGCTTAAGGATTGTGTATCAATCCTGCCTTTGTTTTAAACATTATTTATCCCGCTATTAATTCGTTTATTGGAGTAGTGCACCATGAGATTTATTCCCGCAACTTTGATCGTAACCCTTGGATTGCTTTGTATTTCGTCTAATGAAGCTAGGGCGCAAAATGCAACGCCTATCCGTGCTGGTATGATCGGGCTTGATACCTCGCATGTTCCTGCCTTTGCGAAATTATTCAACGGGCCAAAGGCTGTCGGGGATCTTGCTGGAATCAAAATCGTTGCGGCCTACCCCGGTGGTACAGACTTTGGCCCAAGTAAGACTCGGGTTGCAAAATTCACCGAGGATATCCGTGGAATGGGAATCGAAATCGTTGATACCATCCCCAAGTTGCTTGAAAAAGTTGATGTGGTATTTCTGGAAAGCGTGGATGGGCGCATTCATTTACAGGAAGCTATACCTGTTATCAAGGCAGGCAAACCATTGTTCATTGATAAGCCTGCAGCAGGTTCTCTTGCAGATGTAATTGCCATCTTTGATTTAGCAAAGCAGAACAAAGTTCCTTGTTTTTCAAGTTCCTCGGTACGCTTTGGTGCAGGCCTGCAAGAGCTGAAAAAGAATGAGTCCCTTGGTGAAATTGCAGGTGCAGATACTTGGGGGCCTTGCTCTTATCAAGAAGGTACACCTGATTTGTTCTTTTACGGAATCCATGGTGTGGAAGCTTTGTACACTCTTATGGGCACCGGATGCGAAACGGTTGCGCGAACTCAGGCTACCGATGCCGATGTTGTTACAGGAGTTTGGAAGAATGGCAGAGTAGGAACTTACCGCGGATTACGAAAGAATAAAGCTGATTTTGGGGCGGTGGCTTTTGGTACCAAGGGGATCGCCCCCATGCTTAAAGGAGATGGTTATGAACCCATGTGCCGTGAGATTGCAAAGTTCTTTAAAACTAAGGTCGCCCCTGTCAGCCCGGAAGAAACCATAGAGATTTTTGCTTTCATGGAAGCCGCAGATGAAAGCAAGAGCAATGAGGGCAAACCTGTTGCAATCAAAGATGTGATGGCCAAAGCCAAAGCACAAGCTGCAGGCAAAAAATAAAAACCTTTTGTATGAACCACCGTCGTAAATAGAACAGTGCTCATCGTTGTTTTAGAATTATCAGGAGCAGATATGAACTCGATTACCCGCAGAATTTTTCTTGAAGATACCATGCTAGCTTCTGCTGCCCTTGCTGCAGCAGCGACTCCTCTTGCAATTCATGCCCAAGAGAAATCTACCGGGAAGCCTTCCAATAAAGTTCGTGTTGCTATTCTGGGCAATCGCATCCGAGGTAAACAGCACGCTGCAGAGTTGGCTAAAGTTCCAGATGTTGAAATAGCTTATTTATGCGACCCTGATACTTTACTTTCAGCAGAGCTTGCTGCAATTGTTGAAAAACAGCAGGGAAGCGCCCCTAAAACAACGCAAGATATGCGCAAGGTTTTCGATGATAAATCCATTGATGCAGTGTTTATCGCAACGCCAAATCACTGGCATGCACTTGCTGCAATCTGGGCCATGCAGGCAGGCAAAGATGCATATGTCGAAAAGCCTGTTAGTCATAATATCACCGAGGGCAGGCGTATTGTCCAGGTTTCTCGCAAGACTAATCGCATATGCCAGGGCGGCACCCAGAATCGTTCCAACATGGCCCTTGCCGAAGCTGTTGAATACATGAAGGCAGGGAAACTTGGCGAAGTTAAACTTGCCCGCAGTATCATTTATGGTGGTAGAGGTTCCATAGGGCCCAAGGGTAACTACGAAGCACCCAAAAATGTTGATTATAATCTCTTCATGGGGCCTGCTAGTCTTGAATCACTTACCCGTAAAAACCTTCATTACGATTGGCATTGGGATTGGAACACAGGCAATGGCGAACTAGGGAATAACAATATTCATTCCATTGATATTTGCCGTTGGGGTTTGGGCCTTGATGGCCTTTGTAATTCTGCAATCAGTTATGGTGGCCGGTTTGGTTATGTTGATGCAGGCCAGACTCCTAACACGCAGGTTTGTATTTTTGATTATGGGAATAAAACGATTGTTGCAGAAACGCGAGGATTAAAGAGCGAACAATACCGTGCAGGGTTCACGGGTGGCTGGTTATTTCATGGTGCAGAAGGTTCCATTGCGGGGAATTCTTTGTTCGATAAAGAAGGCAAAATGGTCAGTACTTTTACCGCTAAGCGTAAGAGTGAAAACCACTTTGCAAACTTCATCAATGCGGTGCGTAGTAGAAAAAGAGAGAGCCTTAACGCAGAGATTCTGGAAGGGCATCTTTCAACAGCCTTGTGCCATATTGGTAATATCTCTTGGAGATTGGGCAAGGAAAGCTCTGTTGCGGAAGTGCGCGAACAAGTTGCTAAAATGAAAGTTCACGACAATGTTTCAGAAACATTGGATCGCACCCTTAAGCATCTGGGCGATAACAAGGTGGATTTAGAAAAAAGCAAAATGACTTTGGGCGTGAAGCTTGATGTATCACCAAAAAGCGAAGAATTCGTGGGCAATGCCATGGCCAATAAGTTTTTGACCCGTGAATATCGCAAGCCTTTTGTTGTGCCCACAGAGATGGAAATCTAAGCTTGGTACAATCATTAATCGTAAGTCATTTCGTAGAGGTGATTGGGCCACGAAGGAAAAATGTAGTCATAGGCCCTTTCCCTTTTATTTCAATGATACCACGGCTTTCAAATTCAAACTTGTCCGCTAAAAGTTTGTATGTGTGTTCACTTACATGGATTTCTTCTGGCATGCCATGGCTTTCCATTCGGGCTGCGGTATTCACGCAATCGCCCCAAAGATCGTAGATGAATCTAGATTTCCCAATCACTCCTGCAACAATTGGCCCGGAGTTTATACCCACTCGCATTCTCAGTGATTGATTGTTTTTTAGATTGAA
>CAMDHK010000197.1 GCA_945897965.1 Candidatus Kuenenia stuttgartensis
GCAGCGGAGTTTATACTAACTTTTTCAGCCCCAGCTTGAATAAGCGTAGTCGCATCTTCAAGCGATCGGATTCCCCCGCCAACAGTGAAAGGCATAAAGATTTGCTCTGAAACCCGCTTAACGATATCGAGCATAATAGCTCGACCCTCATGAGTCGCCGAGATATCCAGGAAAACGAGTTCATCGGCACCTTGTTCTTCATAATTTCTAGCAACCTCAACAGGGTCGCCAGCATCACGAAGATTCAAGAAGTTAACACCCTTAACAACTCGCCCTCGGTCTACATCTAAACAAGGAATAATTCTGGCAGTCAACATAATCTAATTATTTCCGATAGAATCATACAAACAGCTAAAATAAGTGGTCTCAAAGTACGACGCTGCATAACTTTAGTCATTATTACAGCATTTGCAGGACAAAATTCAAAATATATTAATAATTAACTAAACATTCTAAATCGTTGACATGATAATAGATATGGGTTAATCTTAAAAATATATGTAATACCCACCTTGCAGTAAAAAGAAATAGGGGTGTCCTATGATAACCTTGTATGGAAAAAAAAGTAATCTTTGTGATGGTTTGTTGCGAAGAGATTTTCTTAAAATTGGGGGTATTTCTTTTGCTGGACATAGCTTGGGATTAGCCCAAATCCTAGCCGCCAAAACTGATACTACCAACTTAAAATCCGGTGGCTTAGGCCATAAAGCAATCATCAATGTGTTTTTGGGTGGTGGCCCACCCCATCAAGATATGTGGGATTTAAAGCCCGATGCCCCAGTTGAAATCCGAGGGGAATTCAAACCTATTTCAACATCAGTGCCAGGTATTCAAATTGGCGAAACATTTCCGCTAATTGCTTCCAGAATGCATAATTGTGTGGTTGTTCGGTCTATTGTTGGCGCCCAAGGAGGCCACGATGCAGTACAGTGCATGTCTGGCTGGGTAAAAAATTCCCTTTCAGGAATTGGTGGTAGACCAAGTATTGGTGCTGCTTCCGCCAAAATCCAAGGGCCTGTAGATCCTTCCGTGCCAGCTTTTGTTGGCCTTGCAGCTGATACAAAGCATATGCCTTGGTCTGACCCAGGTACATCAGGATTCTTAGGAGCTGCTCATAAATGCTTTAGGCCTGAAGGCCCCGGGATGAAAGATCTCCTTATAAAAAATGTCAACCTTACCAGCTTGGGGGATAGGCGATCTTTATTGAAAAGCTTTGATAATCTCAAACGCAACTTAGACCATGGGGGCAATATCGAAGGCCTTGATTCTGCTCAGTCCAAAGCCCTTGATGTTCTTACTTCCAGCAAACTTCTTGATGCTTTAGATATTAATAAAGAATCTACCAAAGTTCGTGATCGCTATGGCGATGGCAAGCCCTACAAGTTTCAGTTCGATGGGGCACCCACTGTTAATGATCATCTTCTTACTGCGAGAAGGCTTGTTGAAGCTGGTTGTAGGGTAGTAAGCCTTTCTTACGGTAGATGGGATGCCCATAGTAAAAATTTCGATCTGGTTCGCGATCATGGTCCAAAGCTTGATCAAGGCTTAACCGCATTGATGGATGATCTCGAAACCAGGGGTATTCTTGACGATGTGACTGTAATTGCATGGGGTGAATTTGGTCGAACCCCTCGAATCAACAAAGATGCGGGGCGCGATCACTGGCCTCAGGTTAGCTCAGCCATTATGTTTGGTGGCGGCATGAAAACTGGACAGGTTATTGGATCGACCAATAGACTAGGTGAGCATGCTAAAGACCGCCCTGTTACTTTTGGTGAGGTATTTGCAACCCTTTACCACAACATCGGCCTTGACCCGATGTATCACACGCTATTAGATCAAACTGGCAGACCACAGCACTTAATCGCTGAAAACCCAATGAAAGAAGTAATATAAAGCTATATAGTCTAAAGACTTAAATAAAGACGCAAGTTTTCATCATTCTTGCGTCTTTTTCTATAGGTTCTCATTACATATAAATAAATTGAGGTTTCTTTGATCTTATCTGTAACTTTACCTCTGCTTTTTTTAATTAGTACGGGCCAATCGCCTCCCGCAATGGTCTCACCCATTACTTTTAAAAACGAAACCCCTATTCCAGTACTTGTTCAGGTTAAAAGCATTTTCAACGGGCAATTACTTCGAGACCGCCCATACCTGATAAAACCGGGCGAGACTTCGCCCCCCATCCAAATTCCGGGTACTAAATCTGTTAGCATAAGCGATTCAAAAAGCCTGCGTCCTTTAGTGCAACTTCCTCTTCCTCAAACCAACGAAGAATTACTTATCTCAATCGTTGGTACAGAAAAATCCATGAAGCTAGAGTTACGCAAACCCACTAATTAAACCCTATATAACTCTTCAGCTAAAGCACATCTCGCATTTCAACTTTAATCTTTTCCTAACTTTCATAGTGAATTTTTCAACGATTTCGTGCACAATACTTTTCTTGCCAATCTACTTAAAGTTTATTGTGCATTAGTTTTGTAATATTCGGCCCCCACAGTTAAACAAAATGGCATTTTTAAAAATATGAATACTGATAACCAGCAACCAACAAAGGTCAGATACCTGATTCTTAGCTTAGTTTGTTTTCTTTCCATGATCACTTACCTTGATCGTGCAGCATTCCCCAATGCGCAAGTACAAATCCAACAAAGCTTTGGGTTTACCGATATAAGCCAGATGGCATGGGCAATGGCTGCCTTTAATCTTGCATATGCACTTTTTGAAATACCGACAGGGTATTTGGGAGATGTATTCGGCCCTAAAACAACTTTAATTCGAATTGTAATTTGGTGGTCTGCCTTTACCGCAATCTCTGGTCTTGCAGGACTTGCGTTTGGCACCTGGTTCACATTTGGCTTTGGTATGCTTATAGTTGTAAGGTTTTTATTTGGAATAGGCGAAGCGGGGGCATACCCAAATATCACCCGTGCACTTCATAACTGGCTCCCAGTAACCGAACGCGGTTTTGCACAAGGATTAGTCTGGACATCTGCCCGCATCATGGGTGGGTTAACTCCTTTACTTTGGCTCATTTTCGTTATCAAACTTGAGATTTCATGGCGCATCGTTTTCTTTTTCTTTGGTGCGGTTGGCCTTCTTTGGTGCTTCGCATTCGCACGAGTATTTAAAAATAACCCGAGTGAACACCCTGCGGTAAATGACGCTGAAAAAGAACTTATCCTCAAAGATAAAGTTGGTGAGACTGAACAAGCCCACGCCCACATTCCATGGGGAAAACTTTTTGCTAGCAGAAATATGGTCTTTATATGTGCGATGTACTTCTGCTTAAATTTCGGATGGTATTTCAATCTTAACTATTTGCCTGCAATTATGAGCGAACAATTTCAGGTAAAGTCTGATGATTGGCTTGGCGCACTTTACAAAGGTGGTCCACTGCTTTTAGGGGCCTTTGGATGTTTTATCGGTGGCTTTGCAACTGATTGGTTTTTAAGACAAGGAAAATCAAGAACTTGGGCCAGACGAACCCCTGCGGTTTTTGGAAATATCGCTTGTGGCTTATGCTATTTTTCAGCGCTTTATTTCCTGAATCAGAAAGACGCAATGTTCTTTGCTGTCAGTATTGCTTTTGCAGGGTTTTGCAACGATTTAACCATGGGAGCCACGTGGGCCACCTGTCAGGATATTGGTCAAAAACATGCCGCAATCGTTTCAGGCACCATGAATATGATCGGGAATTTAGGTGGGTTTGTTGTAACCATTTTAACTGGAAAAATCCTCGAATGGTCGAAAACTAATTTCCGTATTGAAAATGCTATTGATAACTCTATCAAATTAATTGGTAATGATTTAGCAGCATCTCAGCTCAATGGCTACCAATTCAATTTAATCATGTTTGGTCTTGTTTACATGGTAGGCGCGGCCTTATGGTTTGGTATTGATGCAAATAAACCTTTATTGCAAGAAGAATCTAAAACTAGCGGTTTCCTAAATAGGTAAAAGGCTATTGCTTATGCAAAAGTTGGAATTAAAAGATATTCTTCCTTTGGATGATTTTGAATCCCAACGAAAAAAATTCTTTGAAAGCCATATCCGTTACATCGAAAAATATCGAAAGGTCAGACTGGGCTCTTCTATCTCGCTTGTTTTTGAAAACAGACAAACATTATGGTTTCGGGTTCAAGAAATATTCAGACTCACAAAAATTGCAGACCCTAAAGTTATGCAAAACGAATTGAATGTTTACAATCGGCTTATACCGGAAGCAAATACTTTACAAGCAGCATTCCTTTTAGACCCGCAAACCCCACCGCATACGGTTAATAATCCTGCCTTTTCACTTAAGGATTTTCGGGGAGATAATCTAAGGTTGATTTTAAACAAGAGTATTCCTTGCGACCTGACCACGAAAAGGCCTGAAGATCTTTCTTTGGGGAATGCTCTTTGGATCCGTTTTTTTCTTGATGAAGAAGCAAAAATGATTCTTAAAGATGGGAGAACACCTGCAAAATTCTCCCTTTCCTCAAACCAATTCTTAGCAGAATCTCACAATCTCCCCACAGAATTAAGAGAAAGCCTTTGGGAAGATTTGCAAAAATAAACGCTACGATTTGGCAATATCAGCAACATCCTTAGAAATAGTTTCGCAGATTTTTTCGAGCGGCAAATCGTTCAATTGCATACCAAATGGGTTTTCAATTTCCACGCCTGCTTCTTCAATCCCAAACATACCGAAACCAACCACGGCTACAACCAAAGGTGTTGCCCAATCCATTTCAGAGGCCAATGCAAAAGGAAAAGTATATAGGTAAATGAAAAGAAGTTGTTTGATTAGGGATGCATAAACAAAAGGCAGGGGGGTTTTAAGGATTTTTTCGCACCCGCCTTGAGCATCCAGTAACTTCATCACTTGTTCTTCCATACGCGAAGTAATTTGAATGGGGATTTCCCCTTTATCAATTTCTTTTTTAATTAAAGCACTTAAATAAGTTGCGATTATCGAAGGCGGATTATTTGCAACGATCATTTTTTCGTATTGTCTGCCATTCAACAAGGAAGCAAGCATGTTGAAATTTTTTGTTCCACGCAAGTTTTCTTTAACACACACAACATATGCAGTTATCATGGTTGCGAACTCACTTGCATTGGATCCATATATTTTCGCCATTCGCGCCAAACTACGACAAGTATTTACCATCATTCCCCAATGGGAACGACCTTCCCAATAACGCGCATTGGAAGAATTTGTTCGAAAAACAATAAGCAAACCAAGAGATATCCCCAAAACATTATGACCAATTGGGTTTAACTTTGGGAGCTTTTCATCAAAAATTTTAAGTATATAATCATTCGAAGCGCAAACCAAAATACTGAATGTAGTTAAAAGCCCTACCCGCCCCAACACATGCGGAAGCACTGAACCTTCAAACGAAAGAATTACTTTCCACCAACTATAACGATCGTACTCAATCATAATTAATCCCAAAAGTCGAATAAGAATTCAAATAAAAGTTTATCTCAAAATCCAACAGAGACTCTAATTTTTCACGCCATCAAACATTCTGAAAACCAAAAGTATAATTCCTATTATTGCAGCAATTAAAATAACGCCCGCTCCAACAATTGCACCCACGGGAACCTTCGACTTCTTAGTCATTTGAATTTCAGGAGCCTTGAAAAGCAAAGAACTCAAAGCTTTGCTACTTTGGTTTTCAAATCCACTATTTTCAATAGCTTCAATCATGGACACAACTTTTCTTGCTGTGGCTGGCCTATCTGCAGGATTTTTGGAAAGCAATTTGGTCATCAACCCATACACTTCTTTTGGAAGCTTTTGGTCTAAGTCCTTAAGCGCTGGAATTTCAGATTCAACCACGGCATGAAGTACAGCCAAAGTGTTTTCTTTTTCAAATGGAATTTTTCCAGATAACATGCGATACATAACGCAACCCAAACTAAACAAATCGGCCCGTTCATCTAAGGGCTCTCCGCAAATCTGCTCGGGTGCCATGTAATTAGGCGTGCCAACAATCATTCCTTTTGCAGTGAGTGTACTTTCCACTTCTGTCGATTTTGCAAGACCGAAGTCCAATAGCTTAACCCTTTTAAAATCACCACCTGGGCCACCAGATTCAAGCCATACATTGGCAGGCTTGATATCCCGATGGATCAATTTTTTCTCGTGCGCAACCGCAAGACCCAGCGCCATTTGTTTGGCAATTTTAAATACTACAGGAATTGGCAACCAGCCATCCCTTTTCAATTTTTCGTCAAGGTCTTCACCTTTCAAGAACTCCATCGCCATATAGGAAACGGAATTATGAACACCAACCTGATACACCAAGCAAATATTATCATCTTGTATACTGCTGGAAATCTTCCCTTCTCGCTCAAATCTCTGTCGAAATGATTCATCAGTTAATTCGGGTCGAAGTACTTTTAAAGCAACTTTTCTACCTAACCTTCTATCATCAGCTTCAAAAACAATCCCCATTCCGCCTTCACCCAACACGCGAATCAACTCATAATCACCCAAGCAACCAACACCACCAGGTTTAGTCGGGGGCTCAAGAAATGCATATGCTGGTTTTAGTACGGGAGTTATGGCTTTTTGCTGAGTCGAATACAAGGGATGATCTGCTTTTTGCTGCCCCGCATTTTCCGGGTTTTGCGCCGCTGTTACAGGAGCACTAGGTGAGGCCTTCACATCCGCTTTGGTTCCAGATGGTATTGGCCCAATTCCCTGATTTTCCTGACCGACTTTTTCTTTAAGAATTGCAGTAAATGAAACCCTGCATTTAGGGCACATTTTCACATGCGACTTAAGCGCCTCAATTTCATTGGCAGACAATTGATTATAAACACATTTTCTGAGCTCTTCTTGAGTCGGGCAACTTAAAATTTGATCACTCATTCCTTAATACCTTTTGAAACTTTTTGAACTGTCTATATTTTTTTAAAAGTAAGCTATAATGATTTTATGTACAACATATTTATATTTAACATTTATTTATTTTATTATTGTAACTTTCATTAAAACTCTTTACTTATAGTGACTGTAAATTTGGATATATTTAACCTAGGCCATTTATAATCAGGATTCACTATAATGACAAGAATAATTGAAGGTGTTTTTGGGTTTCAAAAACGAGTTTTTGCTGAAAAAGAAGAACTTTTTCAAAAGCTAGGGAAAGGTCAGAGTCCACTTGCTCTTTTTATAACTTGTTCAGATTCAAGAATTAATCCAAACCTTTTAACCCAAACTGAACCTGGGGAGCTATTTATTCTCCGAAATGCAGGTAATTTAGTTCCCCCACACAACCATTTTTCAGGCGCTGAAGAAGCTACTGTCGAATACGCAATCAAACACTTGGGCATTCGTGACATTATTCTTTGCGGACATTCAAAATGCGGTGCAATGAATGGACTTATTCAAAGCATTATGGGTTTATCAAACAATGATGTCATGCCCGCTGTGACCAAGTGGTTAAGCTACGCCACCCCAATTGCAGATAATGTCCGGTCTAAATTAAATGAGTTATCAGGAGATAATCTCTTAAACTACACCATCGAACGTAATGTTTTGCAACAAGTTGAAAATTTAAAAACATTTCCCTCTGTTAAAGATGCCTTAGATAAAAACCAACTCCGAGTTCACTCATGGGTATACCAACTCGAAACTGGCGAAGTTATGGGGCATGACCCTGAAACAGACACTTTTGTTTCGCTGGACAAGGTAAAAAGGCAAAAATTGGCAGACCACAATCGTGCTGAAACCCATACCGTACATGGTTCAGATATTTCGATTTAATTTTGGTCCCAATTAAAATCTTTTGCTGCGGTGTTTGCCTAAGAGCAAATATTTGAGAGAATGCCAATGTTCTCGATAACATTGGCATTCGTGGTTTTATTTTTACATGGACAACATAGTCCAAGATAATCTGGTTTTTGTTGCGGACATCGTTTTCGACCGTCCGTTACGAAAACCTTTCTCCTACCTCATCCCAAATGACCTTTTCAACTCT
>CAMDHK010000198.1 GCA_945897965.1 Candidatus Kuenenia stuttgartensis
TGATGTGCCGAGCAAAGCAAATCCTCACCATCATGATCTCTATGCCCAGATTGTATTTCTTCAAGAAACAAAGAACCATCAGCCCGGCTCTTCGATTTACCAAAAGGCATGGATCGCGAAGCTAAGGAAGACCATTTATCTAAAAGCGATTGCTGCATTTTTCCCTGCACCGCTCTCTTAGATATAAAATCAACGCCAAGGAGTGCTGTGCTTTCCGTATTAAAAATCAATTCAAAAAGCGAAGCACATGGCCCGCCGTGAAAAGTGAGCGGGGGCAAACCAGGTGCAAAGGCTGAAATTTTTATCACACCACCAAGATGAATCATCAATACGGGTTCATTACCCTGCGCAAACATCGATGCACCAGGATAGGAAAATAGCGGATCAAAACTTGAAGACCTACCAGCATCGCCATCCGAATTAATACAAACCACACTCAACCCAGTAGTCTGGGAAATATCCTGCCCCGGGCCCCATCCACGAAATGCCAAAAACCTTCGTGAACCTTCCATCGCACCCAATGAAGAATCACAACCTACTGCAAATATTGAATCTTCTTTCAAATTCGCTTCTTTGATTGTCGACAAAGCAAGCGTGGAAAACTGATCCGCAATAATCTTGCAGGCGTTGTCAAAATATCTAGATTCACGTGAAGGCTTATCGCCAGCCTTGGCAAGCCAACGACAAACCTCAAGCGGAAAAGCTTGATACATACCCATGCGAAAAACAGGGCGAATCAAACCCATTTGATCTGGTATATCAATTAAAACCGAATGCACGCCGTGCTCTCCAGCCCCAGCGTGCAATCCAAGTATAGTTCGAATCATGAATCACCTTTAAGAATAAATCAGGCTGCGAGTTCGACTTCTCGCTCGACATACCCGCCTGCACAAGCCTGCACGAAACATTCAAAAAGTTGGGTATCAAGCGCAGTCGCATTATCTGACTGAGGATGCCATTGAACCCCAATACAAAACCACGATGGATCCATGTATTCAATCGCTTCGATAACTCCATCGGGAGCAACCGCACAAACACGCAACCCGTCTCCAAGTTTCTTTACCGCCTGATGGTGATTACTATTTACTCGCATTTCTTCACCACCATAAATTTCCATCAGATAGGTGTCAGCCTTGATCAAGGCAAGATGACGATGAAAATCATCCGAAGTATCAAAATGAGGCAAAGCTTTGGGCAACTCTTCAGGAAGGTGCAAAAACAAATTGCCACCGAGTGCCACATTGATTTGCTGCATGCCCAAACCAATACCCAAAAGGGGTTTCTTCATTTCAATTAATTTGCGAACCAAAAGCCTGTCAGAATCTTCGCGCCTTTCAGGAATCATCCGAACAGATGGATGCATCGGCTGACTATTTCTGCGGGGATCCATATCTGCCCCGCCTGTCATCACCATGCCGTCAACCATGGCAAGGAATGCATCCAGATCAGCATCTTTAGTGAATGCAGGCATTACGATCGGAAGCGCACCAGCTTCAAGAATTCGGTCGCAATAACCACTGGCTAAACGAAGCTGACCCTGCTTATTTTTTTGTGGGTAATGAAGATCCATATTAATACCAACGATAGGCCGATTAGATTGAGACATTACAGTATCCTTCCTTGGAATAAACCAAAACTATCCTTAAAAATTCACCTACAAGAAACTTGGTTCTTGATTGGTCTAGAGGGGGGTATATAGCGAGATGAAGAATTAAATCTCAAGGCCGATTTATCGAAAATTAGGCGTAATAACCCCTAAGTTAACAGAAATATTATTTCTGTATCTCAGCGGACTTGCCTTAACTGCCTCATTTAAGGTTATTTTTAATTTTGAAGGAAATGAACCAATTTAGCCAACTATCGACCTTCCCCGTCTTTGATCAATTGTCTGAACCGAGGATCATGGCGGATGGATTCGAGATCGGTATCTTCTTTCATGTAGCGAAAATCTGAATAACCAAGCTCTACAGCAAGGCGTAGGGTTTTAAGCGACATTTCAATTCTTTTCAAAAGCGAGTAACTACAGGCAAGATTATAATGCGCTAAGGCATCTGCAGGGCGAAGCCTGACCAATCTTTTATCAATCGCCAAGCCTTCTGCAAATTTACCTTTCAAGGTAAGCAGGTTGCCCAGCACCCTAAGCACATCCACATAATCGGGGTTAACTTTTAAAATTGATTGATAAAATTCAAGTTCGAAGTCTGCCTGATTTTGCACAAGCAAGGCAGCTTTCTGCGATTTTCCTGAATCAGGAAGGTTTGATTCCTCGCTGGGATTATTTTCAGATTGATCCATTTTAGGCTCCCATCAAGCAATAAACTAAATTCATCAAGGACTCACAATTTCTTAATCAAATTGATTATAACGCATAGATTCAATTCTGCAAAGCCTTACACAATTAAAAAAGCAGGGGAACATTATTAATGCTCACCCTGCTTATATTGGCTCAACAATTAAATCAGTTCAAGAACACAACATTAATTATTAATCATCGTCTTCATCATCATCGTCTTCATCGTCATCATCATCGTCATCGTCATCATCATCGTCGTCGTCTTCATCATCAAACTCATCATCAAAATCTTCATCAAGTTCTTCATCATCAAAATCTTCGTCAAGATCTTCATCATCAAAATCTTCATCGTCGATTTCGTCATCGTCATCTTCGTCGTCATCATCATCATCATCATCATCATCATCATCGTCGTCGTCGTCGTCGTCGTCGTCATCGTCGTCATCTTCAAAATCATCGTCATCATCATCCCGCAAGGTTGGCAAAACAAAGGCGTCCTCATGAACTTGATCCACAATACCAGTGATGCCAAGTTTCAAGGCCACCAGATCTTTTAACGAAAGCAATTGACTAGTCATCACACAACCCTCTTCAAACAAAGGAAACAAAAATAAAAGAACTCATGGTTAACAAAAAACCTTATGCAGGTTAAACTACCTGAATACCGAAGTTCATGAGAATAAAGCCGATCGGCCCTGCCTTATTTCACAAGCCTATTTAAACACTTACTCTCTTGGGCTTGACATCATCTTTTAATCAAAAGCAACTAATGTCACACTGATGATGTTAGGAATTATTAGGAAAGTTTAAAACCTTGTCAAGCCAAGGAAAGATTGTTTTTTAATTTAATTTAAATTCATTAGTTACGGGGTGTTTTCAAATCTGACTTTATCTTTATTTTACACCTAAATTGACAGCTAATTCGATGCCAAATACTTCTTTTTTTGCTCAATAAAAGGCAAATGATGTGTAACATGGCCAATGGCTTTTTCGAGCAGATTATGCAGGGAAACAGGGCCTTTTTCACTATGAATTCCAACTCTACCCCAGGCGGAATCAGGCAAGCCAGTCAAAATTCTTGCCATCTGCGAACGAACCAAATCAATCAAAGCCAATTCCTCGCTAATATTTCGTTGATGATACGATAATGATTTTAAAAAAAGATTTTCATCCGCACCCAATAGCTGGGGATTTTCCAAAGCAATGACTCTTTTCATACGATCAGCGAATACTGGCTCAAAATCTGCAATATGGCATACCACTTCAAGAGTCGACCATTTTCCCTCAATGGGCCGGGCCAACAAATGTTCGAGGGGCATGTGGGCAACCGCTTGCCTCAATAAATAACCGCCATGAATATATTGGGAAATAAGATTCTTGAATTCTAGGGTCATCTTAGCCTGCCATCTTAGTAAAAGAATCTCTTAAACCGCTCAGTTGCTGCCTTCGCTGGGCTTCTGGTGCGAAAGGATCGAAAGGAATGGGCCCACGGGCTATTTGCTCGAGCAACCCATGCACCCTTCTGCGTAATTCTGAATCGCGCCTTTCAAGGGCATCCAGCAAAAAGGGAACCGCACTAATGCCATAACGCTGCAATTCTTCCCCAGCTCGATCAGACCCCGAAGCAAACTGCACCAATAACTCTAAAACTTTCTCGCGTTCTATCAATTTTTGCACACCTTGCGTTTGATCAACTGGCTTCTCTTGCACCAAAGGGGTTGATGGCGGCCTTAGACCCATCGTGTCACGCGAAGGAACTACCGTAGTAGGCAACCCTATTGAATCATTATTAAAGCTATTACCTAGATATTCCTGAATTGCTATCGGATCGCGAATCAAATCCTGAGGGGCACCATGCGTGCGCACCGTTCCACCTTTGATCAAATAACTTCTGTCCGTGATCGATAAAATCTCACGCACCCTATGATCCGTAACTAAAATACCAATCCCCTGCTTTTTCAAATCAAGCACAATATGCTGAATATCTTCGATGGTTTGGGGATCAATACCCGTAAAAGGTTCATCCAAAAGGATCAAAAGCGGATCACAGGCCAAACAACGGGCTATTTCCAGCCTTCTTTTCTCTCCGCCTGACAATCGCGCAGCATTATTTTTCCTCAAATGCGTAAGACCAAATTTATCCAGAACTTTTTCGGTGCGATCAAGGCACTCCGCACGAGTCAACTTACGGCCAAGAACACGATGCTTTGGCATGATTTCCAAAATCGCCATCACATTTTGTTCAACCGTCAGCTTTCTAAAAACACTGGTTTCTTGCGCTAGATAGCCCATACCCAATCGGGCACGACCAAACATTGGCAGATGAGTTACATCTTTCCCTGCAAATATCACTTTCCCACCATTGGGCGTAACCTGGCCTGTGGTCATGCGGAAACTGGTGGTTTTCCCGGCGCCGTTAGGCCCTAATAAACCCACGACCTCCCCAACATCCACTTGAAAGGTAACCCCGTCAACCACTTTGCGGCTGCCATAATACTTGATCAGTCCGCGCACCTCGAGGATTGCCATCCTTGCTCCTTGTCAGACCTTCAAAACTATTTAACTATTAGGATTTACAACGCTTTCTAGAAATCGTGCAAGACCAGTCTAGTCATAATAACCAAAGAAAGGTAAAACAGGGGGAATAGGCCCTCAGGGAGATTGATTCAACTTTATCTGATCCTATTTCAGCCTCTAGTTTTATTGGAGCTTTTGTGAAAACCCTAATTGACGAAGAAACAATAAAAAAACGAGTCACAGAAATTGCGAAACTTATCTCAGCAGAATTTAATGGCCAGCCCCTTACAGTAGTAGGAGTTCTTACAGGCGCCCTCATTTTCGTATCCGATCTGGTTCGCCATCTCAATCTTCCCGTACGCATTTGCTTTGTTCGCGCCAGCAGTTATCGAGGCGAAACCACCGTGCCAGGCAATCTTAACATCGATTCCTCCATGCTTCCCGACATCCAAGGCCGCAATATCCTTCTCGTAGACGACATTTTAGATTCGGGCCATACGCTCAGCAAACTCAGCAGCTATTTAAAAGAAAAGGGCTGTAAAACCATTCGAACCGCAGTCCTGCTGCGTAAAATAGGTCGTCAAGAACACCCAATCGAGCCGGATTACTGTGGTTTCGAAATACCTGATAAATTTGTGGTGGGTTATGGGTTAGACTATAACGATGAATATCGCAACCTCCCCTTCATCGGGGATTTGTCCTAACTTTCCTGCTTTTATTTGCAGATTGGATTACCTTTGCCTGCCTTTACATTCTTCATCGATAGCACCGAATACAGTGGCCATTCCAGACAACTGCTGGCTTGCGTAACTGAACTTCGATCCATGAATTACACGGTTGCGGTTGGTGTTCTAGGCCGAGAAGCCCCTTGGTCTTCTTTACTCGCAGATACAGGCGCAATGGTTTCGCATTTTAATAGCAAAGGCATTTGGGATATCAAAGCTTTATTCCAATTAAGAAAATGGCTTCAGCAAATACCCAGCGATTTCCTGCATGTGATAAGCCTCAAAGCTTTAGACGCCCTTGGGCTTGCCTCGCCTTCCTTCCTTGCAAAATCATTTTTATCGGGCCTTCCGAAAACTGGGTTTCGACCCAATGCTCTGCGTAAAATTTTACTCGCAAAGGTACGCAAAATATTCTGCCTCACCCTAGCATCGAAAAACAGACTGCAAACTCTAGGTATTCCAGCATCCATGTTGGCGCATCTTCCACCTGGTATCTCACCTCAAAATGCGCCCAAATCTCTTGATCCTTTATCTGAAACTCCTTATTTATTTTCTTCAGGCCCCTTTCATCACGACTTCAACCATCGCGATGCACTTTGGAGCATGGATATTCTTCATTATGTCAAACCCGAAATAAAATTGTGCCTCAATGGCAGCGGGGCTAATTTGCAAAGCCTTCATTCCTTTCGCACAGCCCTAATGACAAAAGATAAAATCGACTTTCGTGGGCAGGTCGATTACCAAGAACCCTGGCTTGCAAACGCCTCTATTATTCTTGTAACCAACCTTACACCCGGAGGTTATTACTCCACCCTAGAGGCCATGCTTTCAGGCAGGCCCTTGATCGCATCAAAAACGGTAGGAATGGCAGAATTGGTTGAAGATGGAAAAACCGCGGTTCTGTATGCGCCAGGCGAATGCGCAGCGCTTGCCAAAAGAATCAGGCTACTGCTAGACGATCCTGCAAGGGCCTCTGAAATCGCGCATAATGCCAGAGAATCAGCCGAAAGCAGATTTTCCGCAAAGCATCATGCTGCAAAACTGTTACAGTATTACGATGATTACAAATAAGATTTTAAAGGGGATTTATCTTGCGTGATGTACTAACCCTAATACTTGCAGGCGGCAAAGGCACCCGACTCGAACCCCTCACCAGAGATCGTGCAAAACCTGCAGTTCCCTTTGGTGGACTTTACCGCATCATCGATTTCCCACTGTCGAACTGCCTCAACAGCAACCTTCGTAAAATCCTAGTACTCACCCAATACAAAGCGCGAAGCCTCGACAGGCATTTAAACCTAGGCTGGAATTTCCTCAGCCCACAACTTGATGAGTATGTCGAAGTACTTCCCCCCCAGCAGCGAATTGATGAACACTGGTACAAAGGTACCGCAGATGCCATCTACCAAAACATTTATGTCATCGAAAAAGCTAACCCAAAATATATCGTCATTCTTGCAGCAGATCATATCTACAAAATGGACTACAGCGAAATGATTCGCCTCCATATCGAAAGAGGATCCGATCTTACCATTGGTTGCATTCCAGTTCCGGTGAATGAAGCCAACCAATTTGGAATTCTGGATGTCGATGCAAAAGACCGCATTACCACCTTTGTCGAAAAACCTGAGCATCCACCGGAAATTGTAGGTAATCCCGGTTTCTCTCTCGCCTCGATGGGTATCTATGTTTTTACCGCAGCATCTTTGTTTGAACTTCTGTTTGAAGATGCAGTCCGTAAAAACAGTTCCCACGACTTTGGCAAAAACATCATCCCCAACATTATCTCTAGGCTTAATGTTCATGCCTTCCACTTCCAAGACAAAAACAAAAAGTCCGTTCCCTATTGGCGCGATGTTGGTACTCTCGATGCTTATTACCAAGCAAATATGGATCTCGTTGGTATCGATCCAGTGCTTAATCTTTACGATACCGAATGGCCCATCCGGACATTTCAGCCTCAGTTTCCGCCACCAAAATTCGTCTTTAACGACGAAGGAAACAGAGGCCAAAGCCGCAGAGGCGAAGCTCACGATAGCATCGTATGCCAAGGTAGCATCATCAGTGGTGGCAGTGTATCACGCAGCATTCTTTCATCGGGCGTGCGTGTAAATAGTTACGCCACGGTTGATGATTGCATCCTCTTCGAAGGTGTCAATGTAGGCAGGCATTCAAGAATCCGCAGGGCCATCATCGACAAAAATGTACAACTGCCCCCAGATACCGTCATTGGCTACGATATCGAGGAAGATCGCAAGCGTGGGTTCACCGTTTCAGAAAACGGCATCGTCGTAATCTCTAAAGCAGAAAGCCCCGAAAGCTTCTCTGCCAGACAAACACGAAAGTAGCCGAAGTATTCGAATGCCCCGACCTTTCC
>CAMDHK010000199.1 GCA_945897965.1 Candidatus Kuenenia stuttgartensis
AACGAACCATCATTCGCCTTGTAGGTGAAACTATCAGGGCCGTTGTAGTTTGCATTGGGGGTGTAACTGAACGAACCATCGGCATTGAAGCTTAAGGAACCATTGCTTGGCCCACTCACCAAGATCGAGGTCAACGGATCTCCATCCACATCGATATCATTGGCCAGCACTCCAGGCGCTGCTACATTCAGCACCGTATCTTCAGCCGTGGTGTAGGCATCCGCTGCTGCACTAGGATCACTCACGGGAGGATCGTTCACTGCGGTTATCGTTAACGATACCAAGATTGCTGCGCTATCCAACGAACCATCATTCGCCTTGTAAGTAAAACTATCGGGGCCGTTGTAATTTACATTGGGCGTGTAACTGAACGATCCATCTGCATTGAAGGTTAAGGAACCATTGCTTGGCCCACTCACTAAGATGGAGGTTAGCGCATCACCATCCACATCGGTATCATTGGCCAGCACCCCGGGGGCTGCTACATTCAGCACCGTATCTTCAAGCGTGGTGTAGGCATCTGCTGCTGCACTAGGATCACTCACGGGAGGATCATTCACAGCAGTTATCGTCAGCGATACCAAGATTGGGGCGCTATCCAACGAACCATCATTCGCCTTGTAGGTAAAGCTATCGGAGCCGTTGTAATTTGCATTGGGTGTGTAACTGAATGAACCATCGGGATTGAAGGTTAAGGAACCATTGCTTGGCCCACTCACCAAGATCGAGGTTAACGGATCGCCATCCACATCAATATCATTGGCCAACACTCCAGGTGCTGCTACATTCAGCACCGTATCTTCAGCCGTGGTGTAGGCATCTGCTGCTGCGCTAGGATCACTCACGGGTGCATCATTCACTGGGGTTATCGCGATATTCACCGTTGCTGTATTACTATCTGCACTGCCATCATTCGCCTTGTAAGTAAAACTATCGGCGCCGTTGTAATTTGCATTAGGTGTGTAACTGAATGAACCATCGGGATTGAAGGTTAAGGAACCATTGCTTGGCCCACTTACCAAGATCGAGGTTAACGGATCGCCATCTGCATCGGTGTCATTGGCAAGAACTCCAAGCGTAGCTACTGAAAGAAGGGTATCTTCACTTGTAGTGTAAGAATCATTGACTGCGATAGGAGTATCATTGACTGCGGTAACACTAACCTGCTTAGTTGCAAGGTTACTATTATTGGTACCATCGTTAGCCCTGAAAGAAACTGTTCTTGTGGAGGTATTTGGAGTATTGGAACTGTTAGTATAGGTTATTGATCTAAAAGCGGCCTGCCATTGGGCCAGGGTTGCCGTCGCCCCTGCGCTACTAAGGGAAAGCACTCCGGTAGCGGCATTATAAGTGCCGACAATATTCCCCATGGTGGCAGGAACGTTGGTAAAGGCAAGAACATCTTCACTGGTCTGGAAGTTAGCAGTGATAGAAACCGAACCGGAACTTAAAGTTGCATTATCAGAATCAGTCACGGTAACAGCGGCATCCACAACTATAGGTATGGATGTGACATTATTCCCTTCAATAAACGCAGTAACACCAGAACTGGTGGTTACTACAGGAGGGCTGTTTGCTATTACCGTGTTCGAGAAGGTGCCCGTCCAAACTTCGCCATCCGCAAGCGTGATGGTTAAAGTCCGGGTACCAAGATTTGTCGTGAAAATATCGCTGGCGGTGGTGTCACTAGCACCATTTTCCGTGGCAGTCAAACTAGACAAAGTCCAACCTGAAACCGAATTTTCCGTAAAGGTATAAGTTCCAGCAGTAAGGCCAAAAAATACTGCGGAATTTGAATAGGTAGAATCTGCGCCCGCAACCCCAGAATCATCATCCAAGGTGAATGAAGCTGGTATGGTAGAGGAAACCGAACTGCTGGCCATGAAAGTAAAATCTTGAAGAGAATTAGGCAACGAATCCTTGACGATGGTGATGCTTCCCTGAGGAACGATTGCGCTATTGGTGTTGATACTCAGCGTTGATACATCGCCCTTGGAGGAAGGATCCAAATCCACACTCATCGTGGTGGATGCACCGGGGAAATTACTTGCACCATTGTTTATTCCATACAGCGTCTCCGAGGCAAGATGCCCACCCCAAGCGATACCCACATTCACCTTTTCATTGGGCGTGCCATCCCCATCATCAGGAGTAAATTGAATATCAATGTACTTGTGAGCCTCATTAGGGTTGATTGCAACTTCTACATAACGATCTGAAGCTGAACCGGAAGTAAACTTAAGGGTTTTGGAATCAATGTTATACAGATTAAATAAACCCGCAGTTTGGCCTTTCACTAGGGGGTCGGGATCTGTGGGAATGCTTATCGTGGAATTACTACCACCAGTAAAGGAAGCTGGGAAAGGGCCAGTGGCAGATTCAGTCGCATTATAAGAGGTTAGATAATCAATAAAAAGCTGGTTTGGATCATTGGTGCCACCGGAAAAAGTCCACTCTAATCGAACCGTGTAAACTGTCCCCTCCCGCAAATCCCCGCTGCCATTGATAGTGCTTGTCCAGCGAAAAGGAACAGCATCATTATCGGCAAAGATGGCATTGGAACTTTGGACTGTATTCGTGGTCCAAGAATTAGCATCACCACCTTGATTGCGCCAAGCCCAAAGTTGATTAACGGAATCTGTAAAGATAGTACTGGCGGTTTCCACTACTCCGGAAGGAGAAAGACCAGAAGCAGTAAGAACAAAGGTGGCGCCTGCGGAATCATCAGGATTCACATACCACGAAGTGGTGATTGCGCCATTGGCAAGGCCATCGAGGTCGCCAGGTCCGCCGTCCTTAACAGTCCAAGGTTCGTGCCCAGAGCCAGAAGAATTTAAAACTGTATCAGGCATGTCGTCCGCGGTTCCAAAAACATCATCGGCACCGGCAAGCACATGCTGCACCTGAAAAGTAACATCGGCACCGGGCATAAAATTATTGGCGGTAATCAAGGCGGTAGAGCCAGGCGCATAATCCAGCAAATCCGTAGAGACAATCGCAGTGGGGTTCACCCTGCTTTCAAGAAACTCAAGGCTTAACACAGAAAAATTTGGCCATCTTTTTAGATCTTTATTGTAAGCTATAGAGGCAGACCGATTACTTTTATTATTTCGAATGAATAACATAGGAATTCCCTCATCTGATAAATTTTGAAAACAATGAAAAATTAATTGAGCCAACCTGCGTAATGAAAAAGACGCATCAGTTGCCCTATAAGAACCAACGAGGGAAGTAGGTTTCAAATGCCAAAAAAAATGGATGTATTAAAAAGAAATTAGACCTGACCGGTTTATTTAGATATTTTGAGTTGTTTTAAAAAATGAATTGATTTTGAATTGCGTTCTTGAACGATCTATAAAAATGCGATTAAAATTATTTATGTTGCGCAATGTTTCAACGCTCGAACAAATGACTTACAATCAGGCCATCTTTCTCTAGGATTGTGTGCCAGGGCTTTTTCTAAATGCGGGCGCTCAGATGAAGGGATTTTGGATAAATCTGGTGTTCGAAATCGTGCAGATGCAATAACTTCAGATGGCTTATCAGAAAACGGAAAGGCGCCAGCTCTTAAGCGCACATACGAAATCGCAAGAGAATACTGATCAGAAGCAGGAAAGGTTTTCCCCTCAAAATATTCTGGGGGTGCATAAGCGGTGGTAAAATATCCACTGTGATTATTAGTTTCTGGCCCTATACAACGAGCTAAACCAAAATCTCCGAGTTTAATAGAGTTGCCCGCCATTAGTAAATTATGAAGCTTAATATCGCCATGCTGTACAAATGAATCTAAACCAGACAGTAGGCGATGCTTTTGCAAATTCAAAAAATCAATCGCCTCAGCTGCCTCTGCAAAATACTTAATCAACAAAGAAAACGGGATACCCGAATCACCCCGATCAAGATAAGATTGGTGGATCTCATAAAGATTATTATCAGCAAGTTCCGAGGCTATCCAAAGCTTATTATTTTTAAACCAAAATCCAAAGATAGACAATAAATGCGGGTGTCTTATCGTCTTGAACAAATCCAAGGCGCGGATTTCCTTCATCGATAGTTTATTATCCAACGAGATAATTTTAATCGCTACGGGCATTCCGCCCAACCCCTCGGCTTTCCAAATCTGACCAGAACCACCATATCCAATTGGCTCGATAAGTTGATACCCAAATTCCTTGCAACATTCGTTATACTCTTGTTCGAAGTTACTATTTAAAGTCAAATTGGCATCACCACTATTTTCATATCTGCTTATTGGAATAGGATCCATTAACCAATCCATATCCTCAAGCATGGTAATACACCGCCTAATTTGCTGTGCGTATTCCGGGCATTGATTCGTAAAATATTCCAAAGGTAATTTTTTACCTTTTAATCTGGAATACTCCCATTCTTCAAGGAGTTGCATCAATTGTGGGATATTGTTAGGGAATAAATTATTCATGTAGTTAAAAACCCTTGGATTCGAAGTTCATCATCCATCAATTTCGTAATTTCCAATTTCGATTTAATCCACCTACGAATGAAAGTCCGAATAGAAATACCCAAAACCCTAGCTGCCTGTTTTTGAGTAAGGCCCTGCAACCATATCAAATCAAAAACCTCTCTATTTTCTGGAGATAACTTTTCCAATATTTCAAAAAAGTCGAACCACTCCTGATTGTTTGCTGGGCCATGATAAGGATCGCTTACCCTATTCAAAACATCATTGATGCCATTAACGTTTAAGGTTCTAGACATCTTAGCTTTTCTGGATAGTTCCTTGAGAATCCAATTAAGATTCAGATTAACCAATGCAAAATAGCCTGATACGGAATCAGGGGTTACATGCGATAAGGCCTTATCAAGTTTTAAAACGAGCATATGCAAGATATCGCCTGTTTCTTCACTTTGCTGAAGAACAGGAAATTTATGAAACATTCTTCTAGAAATTCTTTCGAGCCTATTTAAGGTGTGAACAATAATTGCATTTTTCGCATCTTTATCATTATTGCGAAGTTTATCCAACAATAAATCGGTCCCGTTTGAATCTGTGAATTCACTCATACTATTCCTTAATATCTTTGCCTTCCATGCGACCTTCATTACTGATCAATCTCGTAATTCTTTACCGAAACAGATAGAAACCTTTTCTAATTCAAAAAATTCAATGGTGAAAAGTATTTAACCCAGATTATTCAAAAGCCGAGCTTTTAAAGATCTGGGTTAACACTTAAATAACTTTTGTTTCGTCCTGATAAAAATCATTTCAACTATTACTACCCTTAAAAAGGGGAGGGTATCTTAAAAGTAGTAACAATCAAAAAATTTCAACCAATTACAAAACATATCTCATGCAAGTAGTTTTTGGCTCAATCAGAAGATTTTATCTTCATGAATTGATAGTTTCTTGCTAGACAACCCTATATTCGGATCAACACCGACTTTATTAATGAAAAAAAAGGGAATGTTGAAAAATGAAATTTAAGCATGTCGCCGAGCTGCAGATCTTAATTTTCCCAAACAAACAATAATTTATTTAGAAAATAAAAACCGTAGTCTTTTACTCATCACCTATTACTCATAAGCCCATTTTTAAAAGGCTTTATTCTTCGTGGTTAAATTAAAACTATGATTTCTAACCACGCAAACCTTCACAATCTTTTCGTTCGAGTTGATTTAATAAATGCCCAACCATACTATTGGGTGCGAGCAATAAGGTCGCATATAGTTAAAGGTAAAATTATATGCTTTATATTATTTGTTTGGTTTAATAAAAAGTTACTTATATCCATTTATGGCATAATCTATATTTTGATTTGCAGGCCATAAAACAAATACTATCATGGGCAAAATATAAGTTTAGAGGAATGCGAGCAGGATGGTTAGCTTGGGCAAGATTGGGCGACCTTGGGCAAGCTTTTTTTAACTTTCTGCCAGTGGTATGTTTAATCTTTCGGAGTACCCGCCCGTGAGCAATATTGAAAATATTTGGCTAAACAAGTTAATTGCGAATCGCTTTGAGATTTTAAAAACAATCAGCTTAGGCGGAATGGGTGCTATATTTTTAGCATTTGACAATAATTTACATAAGACCGTGGTTTTAAAAACACCATTGGTCAAAGATGCTTCATTGAAAGCCGAAATTAATGGCAGGTTTTTTCGCGAAGTTTATTGTTTAACCGCCCTGGAACATCCTTTTATTGTCCCCATCATTTATACCGGTGTTCATGAAAACCACCCTTTTATTGTTTCCAGATTTATCAACGGGGGCAATCTTCGCGATTTAATCAACGATGCTTTTTTACACCACAAAACCTTATGCCATGAATCTTTATACGATTGGGTTCCTAAAATCGGAGCTGCACTTTCTTTTATGCATGACAATGATTGGGTTCACCGCGATATAAAACCCGATAACATTCTTTTTGATACTAATCGCAATTGTTATTTAACTGATTTCGGTATTTCTAAACACCTTATTTTTGATCCGACTAATTGCTTGACTACCGTTAATTCCATCTTGGGCAGCCCCATGTATATGGCGCCTGAACAACATCTGGGACATAAACCCACTCCTAAATGCGATCAATACAGCCTGGCTGTCGTTATTTATGAAGCTCTTTCTAATAAATTGCCCTTTAATGGTAGAACCCAAAGCGCTATCTTGCTTGAAATAATCAGGCAAAACGCAGTCCCCCTTACTTCTCAATATACAAACTCAATAATTCCTAATGAATTTAATAATGCATTAATGAAGGCGTTGCATTTTGATCCTGATCAAAGGCATGATTCAATTGATATTTTTCTTCAAACGCTATTTAAAGATTCTCATCACAAATCAGAATTAAACGGATTTCATAAAAACACCAATGGCGCCTTACCCGAAACAAATGGGCGTTTTCATGGTGCCAGAACACCGATAAAAAATACCAAACGCCATACAGACACCATATCTTCTACAAGTTTTTTTAACGGCTTGGAAAATGAAATGACTAAAATATGCGACCGAATTTTAAGTGAACAAATCTATTTAAAACCTGAACAACTAACGAAACTTTTAAATTTATTAATTGCCGGCGAAGTTTTTGACAAACACAAATGTAAAGAAATAATTGAAACCCTTGAATTTATATTTCTTTTAGAATCAAATAAAACTGATGCAGGAATTTTGTAAACAATATAACTTTTCAATAATTTGTGCCGAAACATCAGGTATCTACGGTAAGAAATCCCAAATTAAAAATACCCGCTAATTATTATGCGGATCTTTTAATCCATAACTATGGCCAACTAATATGAAATCCAGCAGAACCTAGGATCAAGCACCAATCTTGTATCCATAAACCATAGGTGATGCTAGTAAGTGCACTAACCGTAATAATAAAATGCCGTAGACTGTTATGTTTTAACATTAGTTGCTCTAGGCAATTTGTCTGCCTGGTTTGTTGATGATACAAATTAATTTTATAGGTAGCCCAGCCCATATAATTGTCTCCTTTAAAAAATTCTTTTATTAATAAGCTCGCGTAAGCATCATTTTTTTGATTAATACACATTTAAATGCGGTTTAAAAATGGCTCAAAACCTCGGAGCTTTACAGCTTCCCTCTGCATAGCTTATGCCATGCAAATGGATGTTTTAGATAAATTGAAATCTCTTCGCTTACTGAAGAATCAATGAGCGAAGAGATTTTTACCTATTAGAACCAACTTAAATATTAATGATTATGGTGAAACCGTAATCATATTATCCACTGCCATGACTCCGGGCGCTGCCCATGCTACATCCTGTGCTTCTTCTTTCTCAGCCCAGGAGCGCACATTCCCATG
>CAMDHK010000200.1 GCA_945897965.1 Candidatus Kuenenia stuttgartensis
ATGCGCTTCTTTGCGCTTGCTCTGGGTCTTGTGCTTGTAAGTTCACTTGCTGCAGCAGACACAGATGGCTTTACACCTTTGTTCAACGGCAAGAACATGGAAGGCTTCAAGTTTTTCTTCGACCCCAAAGCCCCTAAAGATTCTGACCCCGCCAAGACTTGGATAGTCAAAGATGCAGCCATCATCTGCACTGGAAAACCTCAGGCCTTTTTCTATACCGAAAAGTCTTACAAGAATTATGTCATCACCTACGAATGGCGTTATCCTGAAGGCAGTGCCGAAAAAAGTAACTCGGGCTGCTTGGTTCATATTCAAGAACCTCTTAAAATCTGGCCTAAATGCATCGAACCCCAAGGCCGTTATTACGACCATGGAAAATTGTTCATGATGGGCCTTGGCAAAGATGAATACAAAATCCCTAAATTCGATGAGGCGACTTTAAAGTCGGTTCTCAAGCCCATGGGACAGTGGAGCAAAACCGAAATAACTTGCTCAGGCGATGGGAAAATCGTTGTTAAAGTCAACGGTAAGCTTATCAGCGAAGGTGAGACAGTTTTAACCAGCGGACCAATTGGATTTCAATCGGAAGGATCTGAAATCCATTTCCGCAACATGCATATCAAGCAACTTCCTTAATAATTAGAGGAAGTGTTCAACCAATAAAGGCATTCAAATTCCCCAGCGTTTTTGGATGCCTTGTTTTTTAAACAGTGTCTTTTAACCAAGTATTTTCTTCTTTTTCCGAGGTAAAGACATGAGTAATCACACCAACACACGAAGATCATTTATTAAAAAATCTGCAATTGCAACTGCATATGCGGGCTCAACTTTGGCGCAACAATCATTCGCATCTAATCAAGCACCGAACCAACCTACTTTAAAAATCGCAACTTTCCGATTTGATGTCACCCCGCCAACGGGGCACCCATTATGTGGCGGATGGATTACTCCTGTTAAATCTGTTAGCGATAATCTCGAAGCAATTGGCTATGTAATCTTAGGCTTCGATAAACCCGTGGTAATTTGCGCTGTGGATTGGACAGGAATTCTTAACAGCGCCCATGTTGCATGGCGCACTGCATTGGCGCAGGCCGCGGGAACGACCCCCGATCGGGTTGCTGTACAGTGTGTGCACCAGCATGATGCACCTTTTGTTTGCATCGATGCAGAAAAATTAGTCGCAAAACAAAACGATGCTCTTATTATCGTTCAGATGGATTTTTTCAATGCCTGCCTTAACAAAGCGACTCAGGCTATTAAAGAAGCTATACCCCGGGCGAGGCCCCTTACTAATATTGCGCAAGGCGAGAGTAAAGTTCAAAAAGTAGCATCCAACAGAAGGGTTGCAATTGGCCCCAATGGAAAAATAACCAAGATGCGAGGCAGCGCAAGCAAAGATCCGGAATTGATCGCATTGCCTGAAGGCTTGATCGATCCGATGTTAAAAACCGTTGCGTTCTATGATGGCGAGAAAAGAGTTCTGGCGTGCCATTACTATGCCACCCACCCCATGAGCCATTATGGGCAGGGAAATGTAAGCAGCGACTTTGTAGGTTTGGCCAGAAAGCAAAGACAAAAAGAAGACCCAGACTGTACCCATATTTACTTTACAGGCGCATCGGGCAACATTTCTGCTGGCAAGTACAACAATGGTTCCCCTGAAGCGCGGGTGGAACTTACTCAGCGAATTTACGAGGGCATTACAGCTTCTGAAAAAAACTTGAAGCCTGAACCTATCACTAGCATTTCGTGGAAGACTCACGAACTTTTAGCATCAGTTAACCCTTTGTTTACGATAGAAAGTGAAACAACACTTTTAGAAAACAAGAAGAATCAGCCTGCCAACCGCATCAGGCCCGCGATGAGACTTGCTTGGATGGATCGCGTCAAAGCTAAAACCCCGATCATCCTCAGTGCCTTGCATATCAACAAAACATCGCTGCTTCATCTTCCTGCTGAGTCGTTTTTGGAATACCAATTAAAAGCTCAAAAACTTCAACCTGATCGCTTTGTCGCAACCGCAGCTTACGGCGATGGTGGGCCTTGGTATATCCCAGTAAAAGAAGCTTACCCTCAGGGCGGTTACGAAGTTAGCGTTGCAAACTGTGCAGATACTATTGATGCGCAGATGACCGAAGGAATGAAAAAAATCCTGACTGCATGATTCCAAAGTATTTGCAAAAAGCATATAAACAAAGTGGCGCTGATTATTAGCTTTATTTTTTCAGAAAAACGGATTGTCTCAGGATGGCAAAACTTTACTTTTATTACTCCACCATGAATGCGGGAAAATCCACCTCGCTTCTTCAAGCAGCTTATAATTACTCTGAACGGGGTATGAAAACCATGCTCTTCACTGCTTTATTAGATACCAGGGCTCAAGGGCAGATTGCCTCGCGTATTGGCATCAAAGCTGATGCAGGAAGGTTCACACCAGCAACCGATTTCTGGAACGAATGCACACCTGTAAACCCTAGCTGCATTCTAATCGACGAGGCCCAATTCCTTACCAAAGAGCAGGTAAAACAACTTGCTAGGCTTGTAGACGAATCAAACATTCCCGTGATGTGCTATGGAATTCGCACTGATTTTCGTGGTGAACTTTTTCCGGGCAGCGCAGCCCTTCTTGCTTGGGCCGACACCCTTCATGAACTTAAAACTATTTGCTATTGTGGTAGAAAAGCCATCATGGTGGTCCGCGTTTCACCTGATGGCTCAGTAGAACAACAAGGCAAGCAAGTCGAAATCGGGGGCAACGAACGCTATGTCAGCCTTTGCAGAAAACATTTCTCCCTATCCATACAAACAGGCATATGCGAATCCAAGAATTCTGCATCATGATCTTGCCTTTTTGTTTTTATGGCTTGCTTATTACTAATCCATTCAACAAACTGCTATTGGAATCATACCCGTCTTTGTGAATCGGAGCTTTCATGCAATCTGTTGAAACAAGCGCTTTTGAAAAAAACCAAACCTTAGGAACACCGATGCAATGGCGCATAGGCATCGCTCTTGCAATCACGCTTATTGCTTTATCTGCGTACTTTTTACGATCAGCGATCGGATTAAGAGGGCAATCAGTTGCGGGGGTGATTTTTTTCTTTGGTCTTGTCGCTGTATTTTCTCAAAACCTCCGGACTGTCAATTGGCATACCATCTTATGGGGGTTTTCACTGCAAATGATTCTTGCTGTTTTGGTGCTTAAAGTTGAATTTGTTTACACCATTATTTCCGCTGTGGGTGGCGTGGTCAAAAAGTTCATTGGGTTTTCTGATGCTGGGGCTCAGTTTGTATTTGGCAATCTTGCAGATGCACGACCTCCAGCAATCGGGGGAACATGGTCTAAATTATTTGAATCCAACTACATGTTCCAATTCGCATTCGTCGCTCTTCCCCCAATTTTGTTCGTCTCTGCTTTTTTTACATTGCTTTATCACTTCGGAATCTTGCAGAAGTGTGTCAGGCTATTGGCAAGGATTATGGTTAACCTGATGGGCACCAGCGGGGCCGAGACTCTTTCCGTTTCCGCCAATGTTTTCATGGGCCAAACGGAAGCACCTCTTATTGTCAAACCCTATGTACCCCGCATGACGAACTCCGAACTTTTTGCTCTCATGGTTAGCGGCATGGCGCACATCTCGGGCGGCATGATGGTTGTTTACATCAACTACGGTGCAGACCCAGTTGCAGTGCTTACAACCTGCGTGATGGCTTGCCCTTGCAGCCTTTATCTCGCCAAGCTTTTTCTTCCCGAAACTTCCACACCTGAAACACTGGGAACAGTAAACACCCACTCCGAAAAATCACCTTATGTCAATGCAATCGATGCCATCGCTTCAGGAACCACCGATGGTCTAAAGCTGGCTTTGAATGTTGGCGCAATGCTTATTGTTTTTATAGCTTTTGTAGCTATGTTCGATGCTTTGCTTGCAGGTATTAAACCAATACTAATAAGCATGGGTTTATCCCCGGAAGCGCTATTAAATTGGCCTGATGATTTATCTCTAAGGAAAGTTTTTGGATGGTGTTTTGCACCAGCAGCGTTCCTTATGGGTATCGAAATGGCTGACATTCAAAAGGTGGGCAGTCTACTGGGTTCAAAGCTTGCGATCAACGAGCATTACGCATATCTGCAAATGAAAGAATGGAAAGCTGTGCCCGAATACATGACCGAAAGATCGTACCAACTCACGGCATTTGCCCTCACGGGTTTCGCCAACTTTTCCTCGATAGGAATTCAATTAGGCGGCATAGGCGCAATGGCCCCCGAACGCAGAGGCGATCTGGCAAAACTTGGGGCGAGGGCGCTTTTCGTTGGGTTTGTTGCAACTCTCTTAAACGCTGCAATTGCAGGCATTCTTATCAACAATTAATTGAACAGTATTTGAGTTAATATCATTGGAAGCATTTCGCTAATCTGATAAGTTGTATGTGTATCTATTACTCGTTTTTTAAAGGAAACCAACGATGATTCGAACTTGGTCTTTACGCTCAGTTTTTCTTGGATTAATCGCAATCGTAACATCAGGATCTTTATCCTATGCTGCTGACGAAAAAGGCTGGATCAACCTGTTCAATGGCAAAGATCTTACCGGTTGGATTCAAAAAGGTGGCATGGCCAAGTATCGTATTGAAAACGACGAGATTGTTGGCTCCTCAGTTCCAAACACAGCAAACTCTTTCCTTTGCACCACCAAGGATTACGGCAACTTCATCCTTGAAGTAGAATTCAAAGTACACCCCGATTTAAACTCAGGGGTGCAGATTCGTAGCCAAGTATTCGAAGAAGCAAAGACTGCTGAAATCAAAGGCAAAACCTTCAAATTCGCAGCAGGAAGGGTTCATGGATACCAAGTCGAAATCGATCCCTCTGCCAGAGCATATTCTGCTGGCATTTATGATGAAGGCCGCAGGGGCTGGCTTAAGGATCTCAAGGAAAATGAAGCTGCGCGCAAAGCCTTCAAACCCAATGAATGGAATAAGTTCAGGGTCGAATGCAAGGGTGACTCGATCAAGACTTTTATCAATGGCGTCCCTGCTGCAGATATTAAAGACGATGTTACTCCTAAAGGCCTTATAGCTTTACAAGTTCATGGCGTAGGTAAAAAAACTGAAACCATGGAAGTGCGATGGAAAAACATCAAGCTTAAAGATCTGGATGCTTCTGAAAACAAGTAATATTTTTGTTGCTATCAATTTACAGGTCGCATCTTATGTAATATCCAAGATGCGACCTTTTCTTTTAATGCCTTTTATTTTAAGGGGCCTTTGATCATGATTCGAAATATATGCCTACCTTTTCTTGCAGGGCTATTTCTCTTTGCCTCTATTGCACATGCAGAAGAGCTAAAGTTCCCGGGTAAAGAGTCCACTTGGAACGGATTCAAAAAATACGACTTTGAAGTTGATGGGAAGCAAGTTTTGGTGGTTACTCCCAAAAAAGAAGCAATGGGAAGACCCTGGGTCTGGCATGGCGAATTTTTCGGTCACAAACCAGCGCCTGATATCGCACTTTTGGATAAAGGATTCCACATCGTTTATATGCGTGTACAAGATATGCTGGGTGCACCACGCGCTGTTAAGCACTGGGATTCTTTTTACAACGAGCTTACAACTAAATATGGTTTTGCGCCCAAAGCTGCCCTGGTTGGATTAAGCAGAGGCGGGCTTTATTGCTACAACTGGGCAGCGGCTAATCCCACTAAAGTTTCATGCATTTATGCGGATGCACCTGTTTGCGATTTTAAAAGCTGGCCGGGCGGCAAAGGCAAAGGTAAGGGTAGCCCCCGTGATTGGAAACTTGTTCTTGATGTCTATGGCTTTAAAAACGAAATGGAAGCACTCGATTACAAACTCAACCCCATCGATAACCTCAAACCCCTTGCAGATGCCAAGGTCCCTCTTCTTCATGTATTTGGTGATGCAGACGATGTCGTTCCATGGGAAGAAAACACAGGGTTAATAGAGGAACGATATAAAAAAATGGGGGGCGATATCACTCTTATCCGCAAGAAAGGCATTGGCCATCATCCCCATGGCTTGGACGACCCTACCCCCATCGTCGACTTCATCGTAAAAAATTCGTTATCTAAAAAGTAAAAGTTAAGGAATAAAACCAGCTTGAAAACCATTCGAATTCGTTCCAAATTGGAAGTTCCACAATCCTAATGTTGACTTTTGCATCAAATACTACTTGTATGAAGCCCGGCCGGCTATTTTTCCTTAAATACTTACGCCTTTCCTATTAATTTAATCGTTTGCTTAGGCTATCATAGAATATGGAATAATTAACTTTTTAGGTTTACCTAAGTATGCTAAGTACATCAAATAATTTGCTTTCGAACTTGGCCAAGTTCTCTATGCTTTGGTTTATTTTGGCCTCTTACAACCAAAGCCTTTTTGCCAGCGATGCGGAACTGTTCAACACTAAGATCAAACCCATTCTTCAGCAAAAATGTTTCTCCTGCCACAGCCATGAATCCAAAAAGAACAAAGGCGGATTGGTTCTTGATTCCCTTGCGGGAATGCTGGAGGGTGGCGACTCCGGTTCTTCAATCATTGTGGGGAAACCTGAAAAAAGCAAATTAGTTGAAGCTATATCTCACACCAATCAAGAATTCAAAATGCCTCCCAAGGGCAAGTTATCGGATCAGGAAATCAGCGACATATCGACATGGATTAAGAAAGGTGCAATCTGGCCTGCTAGCCCGGATTCTTCTGCTAAACGAACCCCAGGTAAAATAACAGAAGAAGACCGCAAGTGGTGGGCCTTCCAACCCGTTATTAAAAAAGCTGTTCCAACCACAGGTGGCAATTGGGCTAAAAACGGCATCGATCATTTCATCTCAGAAAAACATTCCCAAAACAAAATCGTACCTGCACCCGAGGCAGAAAAACGCATTCTTGTCCGAAGGCTTTATTTCGATCTCATCGGTTTACCCCCCACCCCTGCTGAGGTTGATCGTTTCATCAATGACCAATCTCCAAACGCCTACGACTCCATGGTTGATCATCTTTTGAATTCGCAACAGTACGGTGAAAGATCAGCAAGGTTCTGGCTTGATCTTGTCCGCTATGCTGAAAGCGATGGCTATCGACTTGACGAATATCGCCCTCAAGCCTGGCTATACCGCGACTATGTTGTGAATAGTTTCAACACAGATAAACCCTACGATCTTTTCATCAAAGAACAAATTGCGGGCGATGAGCTTTTTCCGGATAACCCCGATGCCCTTATTGCAACTGGCTACCTCCGCCATTGGATTTACGAATACAATCAGCGCGATGTGCGCACCCAGTGGAACATCATTCTTGATGATCTGACAGACACCACAAGCGATGTATTCATGGGTATGGGTTTGCAATGTGCAAGATGCCATGATCACAAATTTGATCCTATTTTACAGAAGGATTATTTTAGATTGCGTGCGTTCTTTAGCGGCGTATTGCCCTTAGAAAACATCGATGCAGGCACGACGGAAGAAAAAGCAGCTTATCAAACTAAGTTAAAGGCATGGGAAGATAAAACCTTGGCGCTGCGCAAAGAAATCGAAGCTATCGAAAAGCCTTCTATTAAAAAGGCTGAGGAAGGTGCGATCAACAGATTCCCCCTAGATATCCAAGCCATGATGCGCAAGAAACCCTCTGAGCGAACCACTTTCGAGCATCAACTTGCTGAACTCTCTTACAGGCAGGCACTATACGAATTCCAACGCATCGAAACCCACATCAAGAAAGACGAGAAAGAAA
>CAMDHK010000201.1 GCA_945897965.1 Candidatus Kuenenia stuttgartensis
TCTTCCTTGGTGCTATCATCAAGAAAATTGCCATACCCTGTATCCATGTTGATAGCAGGAACTAAGCCGTTGTCGTGGGTGCGCTTCACATGGTTGCAAAACCCATCCCAATCGATGGTGTCATTTTCCATAAAGGGTAGAAGGATTGCAGAATAGCCTTTGATTTTGCGTTTGAGCTTAAGCAATTTAAATGGATCGAGTTTAGATTCCATGAGATCTCCGTGATTTATTCATATCCTACAGCAGCACGGTAACAATAATCAAAAAGCAATTCCCATTCTTTTTGTGCAATAAGCTGACAAATAGGGATGGCGTTTACATTTCCGCCCAAGGCCCTTTCGCAAAGGTCGATGAACGCAAAGGGATCCCAGCGTTTTTCCCCAAGCATGAATTGCGCCCACTCAGGTGGTTCATCTCCTAAAATAGTAACGGCTGCTTGTTTCAGTTCTTCGAAGGTTGCAAAGTTTCCTACTCTGCGAAACCAATAACCGCTATTGGGAAAATCGGGTTCTCTTCTGTGTAAAATACCATGCCAGTAACTGCCTGCGGAGCTTGAAAGTTCTTGGCTGATGGCATGAGATTCTTCCATGAAATCATGGTATAGCCATAAACCGGAAATGCAGGCGTTTGCCATTAGTTTGTCGCGAATGGGTTTGCCTAGGAAGTCGGGGTTATCAGAAAGGCCTTGTAAAATTGCCCGAACAGAAACATTGGGCCTACCGGAGTCAAGTGGTGCCAACTTGGTTGGATGCAGCAGATCTGCAACGATCATTCCATATTTTTTCGCATCAAAACCAACCATGCACACCCTCTCCATGAAGCAACTTAGCATTCAACTATTATTCGTTCTATCCATAAATAGGCCGCAAGGCTTTAAAAAATCAGTTCTTAGCAATTTGAGCAAATAGGGTTCTGAGTTTTTCTACCCGGGAAAGGTTGGCGCCCAGATCGCTGTATCCCAGCCTAGAAGCGGATCGAATATGGATTTTCTTTGCATTAACATCAACCAAAAACTCGACATCATCCACATAACCAAAGATAAGTGTCCTAAACTCCGCATGAAGGTAGTTGCCTGATTTTGAAATTACCTTGGTTCTAGGAAATGAGTTAACCAACGATTCGATTTTCTCAATTCCCATAACTTCGGAGCCTGCCCAATCTAAAGGCAAAATCATGTAGTTTGGTCGATTATCAAGTGAACAGACACAATTTGGCTTATTCCCGCAAATTGCTAACGATCCTGCTTGAATGCCAATGCTTGCAGGCTTTTTAGGAGGAAAATTCCTAGTGAAAAACAACACTAATACAAAGCAAAACAGCACAACAGCAATAATTGAAACAGGCTCAAAAAGAGTTTGTGCAAGTATCATGGATTTTTCCTCGGGGCTACTCGATTCAGTTCGGTTGATTCCAAAATATACCTTCATCTTATCAATTCGGGGAGGGTGAAAAAAAATGCTGCAAATGTTCACAAAAATAATATTAATTACGGTATCATGATCTCTATGGGATAACTTATGGTACCCCGTAAATTTATGGAGATGGATTAATGCAAATTCGATTCTTCGCCAAATGTTTGAGTATGCTTTTTATCGTTTGCGTATTCGCAACTTTTTTACAACACTGCATTGCTGCAGAAGCAGATGCTGGCAAACTCGTATCTGATGCCCATTACTTGCTTAATGCTGTAAAACCAGAAGACACCAGTTATATTCATAAAAACAATATTATCTCTTGGGGCGCTGACAGTAAGGCTGTGTGCCATGCTGATTGCAGTGGCTTAATCAACGCATTGTTACTTCACAGCAAGTTTTTTTCAGAAGAGCAACTTAACAAAAATATGGGCAGCAATAGGCCTCTTGCTAAACATTATCACGATGCAATCATCCACCAGCGGGGCTTTAAGGAAATCACCAAAATAGATGAGGTGCGGCCAGGAGACATTATCGCAATTAAGTATCCGCCTGGTTCAGGAAACTCAGGGCATGTTATGCTGATTGCCTCGTTGCCTATGAAGCGCAACCCTACCGAACCTCTTGTTAAAAACTCTATCCAATACGAAATTGAAATCATCGACAGTAGCTCATCGGGGCATGGCGCAAGCGATTCGCGAAGATTGGACTCGGGCAAATATCGTGAAGGTTTAGGCAAGGGCGTTTATCGAATATTTACCGATGAAAAGGGCCTTTTTGTTGGCCATACCTGGAGTGTTTATCCAACCTCTAAGTACTACGAAATGACTATTCGCAATCTTGTAATAGGTCGAATTTACCCGTAATTATTCCAAAATTCATTCTTGTTTTATAAGAGATAACAATATGGCTGGCAAACCTGAAGATGACCAAACCCTTGCGCCCAATAATAACATCAAGGCTGCAACCGATGATGTATCGATTGTATCCGTACCTTCCAACTCTGAACTCTCTATAAGCCCTGAGCTTAAAGAAGGCTTGGCAAAAATCGCTGCGGATTTTGGCGCAGAAACTATTGCGCCCATGCACAAAGCGTCCACCGATACTGAGCATGATGTAACCCTTGGGGCTTCCCACCAGCAAAAACATATCGATAGCACAATGAATTTGCAGGTCCCGCAATTTGTGACGGGTGCAGGGCCTAAGAACGATCCCAATGCTGCTACCATGCCTCCTTCTGGCAATTCCGCCCCTAAGAACGATCCCAATGCTGCTACCATGCCCCCTTCTGGCAATGCCGCCCCTAAGAACGATCCCAATGCTGCTACTTTATCTCCTGATGATCGGGCGCTATTTGATTCCTTCTTTAATTCAAACTCTGCAACCATGCCCCCTGATGGAAAAGCACCTGCATATGATCCTAATGGCGCTACTATGCCTCCTTCCCAAGGCGGAGCATATGATCCTAATGGCGCAACCATGCCTCCTTCGCAAAGCGGAGCATATGATCCTAATGGCGCTACCATGGCCCCTTCGCAAAGCGGAGCATATGACCCCAATGGCGCAACCATGGCGCCTTCGCAGAGCGGAGCATATGACCCCAATGGCGCAACTATGGCGCCTGGGCAGGAAAGTAAGTCAGGTAATACCGCAGTTAATGTTGGTTCTATTAAACCAAACAGCGGGGGCAGCAAGTATCCGAATGTGCCGGGTTACGACATCTTAGGCGAGTTAGGTCGTGGCGGGATGGGCGTTGTTTATCGAGCAAAGCAAAGGGGTTTGGGGCGTATGGTCGCTCTAAAAATGATTCTAGGGGGGGCTAATGTAAACCCTGAAGATATTGCTCGATTTGAACTTGAAGCCCGTGCGGTTGGCTCGATGACCCACCCCAACATTGTGCAGGTTTACGAAGTCAGTGAGTTTCAAGGCGCACCGTTTTTCTCTCTCGAATTTGTGGATGGCGGCCCACTCGACTCCAAATTAAAGAGCGAGCCACAACCGGCTGAATGGTGCGCTCAAATGATGCTGCAGCTTTCGCGAGGCATGGCTTATGCCCATAGCATGCAAATCATTCACCGCGATTTAAAGCCTGCTAATGTGCTAATAACCAAGGATGGTATCGGGAAAATCGCAGACTTTGGCCTAGCCAAAAAGATGGATGCAGATGATGGCAAAACCCGTGCTGGTTCTATCATGGGTACACCAAGCTATATGCCTCCCGAGCAAGCGAGTGGCGAAACCGCAGATATCGGGCCTCTCGCAGATATTTATTCACTAGGGGCAATGTTCTACGAATTTCTAACAGGGAAACCGCCTTTCAGGGGTACCACCCTGCTGCAAACACTCGAAGATGTTCGCAATAAGGAACCCGTTGCACCTAATATTTTAGTGCCTAGTGTTCCCCTAGATTTACAAACCATCTGCTTAAAGTGCCTTGAAAAAGACAAAGCCAAGCGATATCCAACTGCCGATGAGCTTGCTGATGATATCGAACGATTTATCAAGGGCGAACCTATCCTGGCCCGGCCTGTTGGCATTTACACCAAAACGTTGAAGTGGGCAAAACGCAACCAGGCGAAAGCTGCTCTTATTGCAGTTTCCGCAGTGGCCGCAGTCACCATTTTCATAGGTTCCATTACTGCAGCAATAATGATTCGGAATTCAAGTATCAAGGAAATGGCTGCTCGCGATGCAGTTGACGAAAAAAATAAGGCGATTGCACTCGAACTTGATGGAATTCGCAACGAAACCACGCCAGCGCTCATCAGTGCCAAGACTCTATTTGATGAAAAGAAATTTGAGGAGGCCAAAGATATCCTAGGAAAGGTTGTCGCCCAGACTTCAGGTAAAGATTTACTGAAGGAGATTTACGAATCTTCCAATGCACTTCTGATGCAAACAGAGGCGCGAATCAAGGCGACCACCGATATGAGCCTTTTTTCAAAGCATTATGATGATGCTCTTTTCCATTCATCTGATGCAATGGGCAATCGAACGGAAGCAAGAGAAAGCTCGATTTCCGAAGCAGCCAAGGGCCTTACAATTGTAGGAGTTAACTACATTGAAGACAAAGAATATAAGCTTAAACTCCCTGATCACCTTTCTAATGCAGAAAAAAAACAATTGACGGATGAAGCGCTCGAGCTCGCTGTTATTCTCGCTCGCAGAAATGCCATGCCTTTGCCTGATATTTCTGCAGAAGAATTGAAAAAACGATCGTTGGAATCTCTCGAGATTATGGAGAAAACCCTAGGCTTTGCCAAGGAAAATCACATCTTCCATTTGATCAAGGGTGATTTATTTAAAACTCTCTCGCAATTGCCCGAAGCTCAGGCAGAATTTGAAAAAGCTAAAACCATCGCCCCAGAGCGTGCTTCGGAGTTCTTCTTTCTTGGATTGGGTGCTTTGAATCAAAATGATTACGCCACTGCTCAGGACTTTTTTGAAAAGGCCCTGCGAAAAGACCCCGAGATGTTCTGGGCTAATTTTCTTACCTCAGTCTGTCAGGTTAGGCAGGAACAATTTGCCGCTGCCCGGGCTTCTCTTACCTCTTGCATAGCAACCCGGCCCAACCTCGGCCCCGCTTACCTCGTGCGTGGCATTGTGGATGGAAAACTAATGCGTGGCAAAACCAGTACCACCGATTCTGACTATTCTGAAGCATTTGAAGACTTTAAAAAGGCAGAAAAATACGGTATTCCCAAGTTTGATGTGTTGGTTAATGAAGGGAATTTGTTCTTTGAAATGAACAAATTTAAAGATGCACAGAAGAATTTTGAGGAAGCCGTTAAACTGAAACCTACAGACCCAAGAGGTATTAACAATCTTGCTCTTTGCTACCGCAAGGAAGGCAAAAATGTTGAAGCCATCGAATTGTTCACTAAAAACATCAAGGCCAATCCAATTAGTGGTGATTCTTACCACTGGCGTGGTTTGGCTTACCTTGATTTACAGCCTAAAGAAATCCAGAAAGCTACAGAGGACTTTATTCAAGCAGGTAATTTGCGATTTCTCAACAAAGATAAAATCGAAGATTACCTAATTGCAGCAGAGCTTTTTTACTCTACCAAGAATTTCGAAAAAGCACTTCCTCTATGCAATCTTGCAGTGCAATTAAATCCCAGCAACAGCTTATCCCATCTTTTGAAAGCGAAGATTTTGCTTGAACTGAATAAGTTTGCAGAAAGCAAAACAGCATTTGATGATTATTTTGCCACGCATGACCCGAAGAAGGATTCGCCCCTTGATCCCCAAGCGTATAAAGGCCGAGGAATCTGCCAGCGCGCTTTGAATTTGTTGGGGCCTGCATTATCTGATTTAAGCCGCAGTGCAGCCATGCTTCCTGATGACACTCAGTCTCGGGTGCGTAGAGCCATGCTTTTAGTTAGCGCTTGGAAAGATCTTGCCCAAGACGATTTCACCATGGTGCTTGCCAGCAAGGATGCGGAACCTGGCCAGATCATTGAAGCCTTAACCATGAGAGGCTATTTGCGTGCAACCCAGAATAATATTAAAGGCGCAATTGAAGATGCAGACGCTGCACTTGCAAAAAATCCAACCCCTTCCGTGCAAACGGTTTTAAACGCAGCTGGCGTTTATTCTGTATCCGGGGGTAAACTTGAGTTAGATTCCGATGCTAAGCCTGAACTCAAACCCCAGGCTGATTTGTACAAGAAAAAGGCTGTTGAATTGTTAAAGAAAGCGATTGAGGCCTTTCCAGAACCGCAAAGGCAAGGGATTTGGGGGCAAGCAGTTAGTTCAGATGATTCCTTCGATTCCCTGAAAAAAGAATCTGAGTTTAAAGCCTTACAGTCTAAATATGCCCCTGCACCTAAAAAGTAATAGAACCTAAACTCCTAAAGCTATTGTTTTAATTGCTTGTTTTGAATGATTTGTAGCGAAAGAATTCGTTTCTTTGGCAAATTTTCTTATTTCTTTGGGCTTATTTTGGCCAGCAACGGTTTATTAGCATATTTTATATTTACTTTTCTGATTGTGGCTATTTTAAGGATTATCACGCTTTTCTTGATCTTTTTTAGGTTTCCATTCGTACGACTCAAATACTGGCTTGAATAATAATTGTTTTGGCTTGACAATTATACGCATTGTAGGCAGTTACTGGAGGATATGGGGTATTTATTCTTGCGCATTATTGCAGAATTATTTACAGTTAATGATATTTTATAGCGTGATATTTTTTTCAACAGATAAGAAAGATTCAATTGAATACTATTAAACATAAGGGTTGGTTCAAATCCCTTTTTGAATCTAAATCTAGGCGGTCTGTAAACGGCCGCCTTTCTGTTGAGCATTTGGAAGTTAGACTTACCCCCGATGCCAAAACCGTGCCTGCCTTCCACGACTTCGCAATTGGTATTTCTGAAAACACTTGTGCAGCAAACTCCATCACGCTTGTTGATGACATTCGCCTGCAGCAAAACTCAACCAACTACCGTTCCAGTCAGGTTTATTTTTGCTCTAATGATGCCTCTGCTTTTTCAGCTTCAGCTTTTCAATTGGTAAACAAACTTGATGATGTTGCTTTGCAGGCCGCCTCTACAAAAGGTGTTGTCCTTATTGATTCCTCCCTTGTTGCAACCATCCCTGTTGATGAATTAAAAGGTTCGTTGGTTGTTTCGATCGATGGCAACCGCGATGTGGTCAGCCAGATTACCACTGCGCTTGAAGGCCTTGCCAATGTGCCAGTGCTTAGAATTATCAGTCATGGAAATGATGGTGTATTGTATTTCGGAAATCAGGCGTTCGATTCCAGAGTTTTAACTGCCGGTGCAATGCAGGTTGCATCTTGGGGAAGTTCCCTTACTGCCGATGCGGATATTCTTCTTTATGGTTGTTCGATCGCAAACACGGATGCAGGCAAAGCGTTTGTAGAGCAGTTCGCAAGCATTACGAAAGCCGATATCGGCGCTAGTAGCAATTTGACCGGAAAAGGTGGCGATGAAGTTCTCGAATTCCATGTCGGCCAAGTTTCAAATACACTTATTGCTAGCACAATTGATTATAATAGTGCAAATCTTTCGCTAGAACCTGGAGATTCGTTCGGTACAGCAATTCCTCTTAGCGCCATAACGGGTGGATTTGGTGCTGATGGAAGTATATCTGCTGCTGGTGAAGAAGATTATTACTCTTTTACAGCAACAGCAACTGGTGTGCTTCAAGCGTCGTTGGATCAAATTAACGGCAGCAGCATTGACACCTACATACGCATTTATGATTCCAGCAGAACTCTTGTAGCTTTTGATGATGATAGCGGCGATGGGCTAAACAGTTTGACTAGTGTTTCTGTGGT
>CAMDHK010000202.1 GCA_945897965.1 Candidatus Kuenenia stuttgartensis
AAGTTGCTGAACTGCAAAGTGTGGCTGATTAGGTTTAACTCAGATTGATGAAAATAAATAGTAAAACAAGAGTAAATAATTTGATGAATCTCTAAACTTATTTAAAGTCTCAGAGATGCCTTTGTTTAAATATATTTTCTGTTAAAGTAATATTTAAGTTTGCTGGTGAAATATTTGTCGGTGAAAGTTTAGAGGGGTTGAATCTAATTTGTTTAATGTTGTGAAAGCTGAATTTGAAATTGCTTCTACGCTCCAAATTAGTGCTCTATTTTTTGCCTATCAACTTTAGAAATAATATTTGAATGAAAATAAACTATGAGTGGCCAGGAATTGGTGAGATTAGATCAAGCATTAATGAAAAAGAGCGCAGCAAAGAATTTTTTCTTGGGTTATTTCACTTCACTTTACCTTTAATTGTTTGGCTGGCCTCCTTCGCAGGGATCATCTTCGCACCGTGGTGGGCCAAAATTTTCTTTGGCTATGCCAATGGTCATTCCCTTGGGGTCATGATTTTAATCGGGCACGATGCTTTGCATGGCACATTATTTTCCAAAAGGTGGATGAATCGGTTGGTAGGCAGAATTTCGATGGCGCTCACCTTTCATCCGGTAACATCCTGGGTTCATGCTCATAATGGTTTGCACCATGGTTTTACCAATATTAAAGGTAAAGACATAGCATCTACTCCATTAAGCTTGAAAGAATATAGAAATCTATCCTTTTTGGGTAAGTGCAGTTATCGCGTAACCCGAAGTTGGTACGGATGTAGCTGGTTGTATTTTAAAGAAACATGGTTTCAATGGATGTTTTTTCCAATTGCCAGCCGTGCTCCGAGAAACTCCAAGGCATTCTTTCGTGATCGTCTTCAACTGGCTATTTTTTTTGTCGCTTGGATAAGCTTACTGATCTGGTCTGCTATCATCCGCGGTGAAAATCCTTTCTTCATGATCACCTGTGGGTTTATTTTTCCACAATTTGTTGCCAGTTATTTCATAGGATTTATCACTATGCAACAACATACCCACCCGAAAGTGGCTTGGTATTCCGAATTAGATTCTCCTTCACCTGCTTTTTTTCAAGCGCAACTGCATAGCACACCCCACTTGGTTTTCCCCTATTTTGTTCGTCTTTTCATGCGCAATATTATGGAACACACTGCGCACCATGCAGACCCGGGGAATATTCCATTATACAGCCTTCCAGAAGCGCAAAAATCACTTGAGAGATTCTTTGGAGATCAGATCTTATATGAAAATTGGACTCCGTTTACTTTTTTAAGAACCACTCGTATTTGCAGGCTTTATGACTATTCCACCCATCAATGGATTGACTATGACGGCAAACCTTTGACAGAATCACTGTATGAAAGATACCTGAAAGAAACCAAAGTTGATGAACTGCAAAGTGTGGCTTATTAGGTTTAACTCAGGGAAGATTTTTTTTACCAGCCGAAGATGTAGGATAGATTACCGCAAACATTTTTTTGACCATGTTGATGAAAATAAATAGTAAAGCAAGTGCCAGGGAAGTTAACGAAAACATCTTGTAGATATGTGCGAAAATAAGATTGTCGGCTTCGTAGTTGACCGATTTATACATCATGGTATGCGAACCGCGTGAAGGGTCAATAAATCCTTGAGTCTTTAATTCGCTTTCAAGAATTCCCCTATATTCTTCGACAATTGGTTGTTGGATAAAGCCCCTATCCGCAGTGAATGAATACTGGTACTGATGCCCAATTAGCAGGTAGTTGACAAGAATGCCTATAGAAATAGCTCCGCCTAAAAACTGAAAAAGTACCAATTGTTGCTTGGATTGTTTTTCCAGTTCATCACTACCCGAAGTGGCGTTTTGCATTCCCAAAAGAATCCAGCCCACGCCAAAACCCATAAGAAACCGTGGGATTGCAAGTTGCCAGTGCTGTGGCGCAGCAAACCAGTTGAATTCAACTTGGTTAAGAGGATCCCAATAGTTCCATCCCATAGTTCGTTCATGGGCAAGATGCATGCCTAGGGATAAAATTAATAATCCGAAAATAGGTAGCGAACGGAAGGAGTGAAGGAATTGGCCCGTGGCGAGTGCCGCTGCTGCGCCAAAGGAGATGGACCAAACCAGCCATGGGCGTTGCAAAACATTAAAATTAATAATAACGCCCCCATAAACACCCATGTCGGATACATTGAAATATTGAACAAGGCCAGCATAAAAGACGAGAGTTAGCCTGGGCCAAAGGTTTTTAAAGGCAAGTACGATCTGGCCAGTGCTTGCGAAAAACAAAAAAAGGCCGAGTGAAAAAGTAGCGCAAACAGCTGCCAAAAACACACGATTGCTATCCCACCAGCCATTTAATTGTCCCCAATGCATCAGGTACCAGATGCCACAAAGAAACGAAGCAAAGAACGGTAAGTCAATCAAAGAGTACCAAGAGAAAGCTGCAGGATTAGTCGATTGCGCGTGTTCCAAATCTGGAATAAAAAGAATAAGTGCTAACACTGCAAGTGAGCCTTCAAACAAAAAACCACCTTCCCAGTTGGACCAACCATACATGAAAGTAGCAGTGCCAACGATGCCCGGAGCAAAAGCAGGTATCACAATCCCTGCCCATGCCCCTTGATTTTTTAAGTAAGGTGGAATCATGGAGGGTGTGGAAAAAAGAATGAAACCCGTGCCTAATCCTGCGATTATTCTTCCAGCAATGCAAATGCTGTAAGGGGCGTGAATCAACCCGCCATTGATGAAAGATCCCGCCGCCAATCCAACCAATCCAATTCGTGTCAAGAAGAGAGGGGAAAATAGGGGGCCAACTTTTTTTGAAAGTATAAACCCAAACGCAATTGAAAGGAGAAGTGCGCTATGAAGGCTGTATCCTTGGGCTGAAATCCAGCCCATAGCGCCATCCATTTCCTTGAAATTCATGGTATGCCCGGCCGTGGTAACCCAAGCAATGGCGAGTGCAGCAAGTGCCCTGCCATGCAAAATGGTTTCGCAGCCCCAGAGCAGAGGGTTAAGAATCCTCATCGCCAAATACAAGTTTGCCGCTCCCGTTTAATTCGTTAATCCAAGAGATTTCCAAGCCCTGAGGAGTCTGGATGGTCAAAGAGGGTTTCAAGGGCGTTTTCATTTTTTGCAGAATGGTAAGCATTTGCTGGAAAGCAGATTTAACTTCCAGTTCTTTTTCTTCTTGTTTCAGAGTGCGCCAACCTTTGTTGGTAGTGAGAATTACAGGAAGTCGTAATTCCTGCTGGAATACCCCAACTCCATAAGGTAGAACAATTTTGGCAGGAGCGAGTATTTCCGTTTTACTGAAGAAGGAATCGCCCGCAGCGGATTTTCGTCCATTGATATAACTTTGAATTTGTTTGGAAACATCTACAAGAGCAGGGTCTGTGATGTCTGACCTAGGGTAAGCTGGGGCGAGATTACCCTCGGGCATGGGCGGAAGTTTTTCCGTCTGGGGCATCCCGCACCCAATCAAGCCAAGAACTAAAAAAGCTAAGGTTCGTTTCATGGTTTCTTTTTCTTGGAGCTGTAGGGAGTCGTTGCAGGAAACACCCTTGTTTCTGAAGCTAGTGTTACAGGTCTGTATTGTAAAGTGCCAACCTTGACTTCAAAAATATCACCGGGCTCAAGATTAGCAACACTTCCTTTTTGAATGCCTGCATAAGCTAGACCAAGCAAAAGGCCTGCCCCAGTGCCTATCCCGATAACGCCAATCCCACCTTGAGTGTATTGTGCGCCAACACTTGCTCCGATAGTAGCGCCTTCGATAATGAAAAGGGAATTCAAAAGATTGCGCCTCATTTTGGTCGTAAAGCGGTTGTCTTCCATGTCCACTCTCCAAGGCGAAACTTCGTTGTTTTCAGCACTAATCAACTGGGAAACCTCGATGGTAAGTTTTCCATGTTTGCGGAAATAACTAGGGAGTTCGATGTTGGTGATGGTTCCACCTACCAAAACCGGTGGCATTCCAATCTCTCTTTTTTCATCAATTTCTGCAATAAAACGATCGCCTTTTTGCAACGCAGGCAAACCATTAAGAAGTCTTTCGCCTGGGCTAAGTCCATCAGGGGAGAAAATTTCGCGAACCTTTAATTTGATGGTTGTATTTGGTAATAGAACCGACTCCTCTACCTTGGATGGTATTTCAGGAGTAAGCTTTGCGGGTGCAGGTTTTTCCTGCGCACATAACGCAGCAAGAAAAAGCGTCATAAAAGATGCGATCATTCCAATGGTTCCTTGCTTGCATATATTCTGTGAAGTACACGAGTCCACAAACCAGGCGTAGGTATGACCCTGTTTTTTTCAAGGTTGGCAATTCCTGCTTTTTCGATGAAATCGAGAAGCAACTCGTTGGATCGTAAAACATCCAACCTAGCTAATTGTAAATTGTACCAACCGCCCCAGCGATTTGCCTGTGCTTGGTATAACCCAACTTTGGCAGCAAGCACATCCAGCTCAATCGATTGTTTTTGCGCAAGCAATCGTTCTTGTCTTTCCATCAATTCCAATGCCAATGCTTCTTCACGGGTTCGTTGATCGTATTCTTTAATTGATTGCTCCCAACGATCCCAGGCGTTGCCTGCATCTTCTTCAACATCGAGCAATACTTTTTCCAGATCTAATTGTGATTTGATCACATCGAGTTTCGATTTTCTGATATTCGACCAAATGCCAATATCCAAGGCAGGCAGATCGTATAAAGTACCAAAGATAACCCCCAGAGTTGCAGGGCCAGCATTCACCGGGCCGGGCGATGTTCGTTTAAATGACATCGAAAAAGGCAAAGTACCGAGACCAAAGAGGCGGAGAAAATCTCTGCTTTCCTGCAACTGGGCTATTTTCAAGCCCAACACTAAAAGCCTGACTTCCAACCTTTGTTTTTTAGCCCGCTCAATCGCTTCCCCGCGTGTTTGAGGAAAATCAGGAATGAGTGAAAGATTGATAAGATCGGTTTCTTCAAGATCAAAATGAAAATTAGTATCCAGCTTAATAGGTATTGGGGTGCCTTCCTGTGGCACCAAAAGTCTGCTGGTATGCATGACTAATGCTAATTTTCGTTCAGAAATACGAAGGTTTTTCTCGAAGTTGGACAATAATACTGCTGCTTTGGTTGCTCCTACTTTTGCCTCTGTAAGCTCTACATCATGCACCTGTTTTTCGGCCAACTTCGAAGTGATTTGAGCTTCAAGCCGTTTTGAGAATTCAAGTGCCAGAGTCGCTGTTCTTATGCCGTATTCGAATTTTTTCGTATCGAAGTAATTCTGAGCAGCAAGCTCTATTTGAGATCGTCTTACAAGATCTTCCATGATCTGCTTGGCTCGGATGCCTTCTTCTGCAATCGGCAGACTAGTGATCTGCCCGGTAGGATCGAGAGGGAAGAACATGTTGACACGATTTAATTCTGCACGATCAAGACCTGGGTAGCCGGAGAAAGGCGTGCCACCGGTTACATCAGGGAAAATAATTGCGCTGGAAGGTCTGCCATCCACTGTCCTAAATGCAGTAAATAATTGGGGCAGATTCGAAGTAGGGACAAAATGCTTGAGTGCTTCAAACTTGGCCACCGTTGCAGTTCTAACGGAAATGTTGGCTTGAACCGTAGCTACATTTTCCAAGCTTTTGGAAATCGCAGTTGCAAGCGTGGTGTATGGGATATCTCCCATGGGCGCAGGCAATTGCTTGGGGTTTATCGGTTCCTGCTGGCAGGGCAGAAATAATATCAAGAATAAGCTCAATCCTTGCATCATTTACATTCCTACCACTGGGTTTCCGACTGCTTGACCTTTTTATTCGTGTCGATTTGTATCTTACACGACATACCAGGCCTGATTCTTGTATCCATGTTTTCTTTATCGAAGAAGCGTAATCTCACAGGTAATCTTTGTACGATTCGGGTGAAATTGCCTGTTGCATTATCAGGTGGGAATAGCGAAAACGCAGATCCTGTTCCGCCTGATATACTTTCCACCCAGCATAAGAATACTTTTTCAGGAATGGCATCCACCCGAACATAAACTGCTTGCCCAACCCGGGTGTGATCTAATTGGTCTTCTCTTAAGTTTGCAACCACCCAAACATTATCAAGATCGAGAGGCGTAATGCTTAAAAAAGGTGATCTTGAATTGATGGTCAAGCCTAGCTGGGCAGTTCGTTTGCTGATGATGCCCGACTGTGGTGCGCGAATCAAGGTGTTTGATAAACGTAATCTTGCAAGGCTTAGCTTAGCCTGTGCCTGATCGATTTTGCTATCAAGACTCCTGCTTATCGACATTGCAATATCTGGTTGGATTTGTGCAGCTTGAGCCTTTGCAACTTCTGCTTTCGATTCTAATAAACTTCGTTTTGATTGCTCGAACAAAACCCCTGCCTGTTGCAGTTGTAACCCACTCGCAAGGACTTGTTTTTCGGAAGAAGATATCTGGCTTTTGAGAGACTCTACCTTAGCAGTTGCTTCGCGAAACACTGCTTCTTTATTGTCTTTGTCTTGAACGGGAATATCGCCACTGGCTGCCAATCGTTGGAAACGAACATAGTAATCGCCCGCATTAACTTTCAAAGCTTCCAATCCAGGGAGCTGATCTTTCGAAGATTGCAAAAGTTCTTTCTCTTTGGCATAGATTTGATTGCGGGTCTGGATTTCGATTTCGCTCGATTTAACCAGCTCTTCTTTTTCTTGCATCTTGGCGCGTGCGCCATCAAGTAATGCAATTCTATCTTCGCGGACTAGTGTTACATTAAAACGGGCTGCATCAGCTTCAGATTTTGCTTGTTTAAAATCAGCAAGAGCTTGATCAACTTCTAACTGGAAAGGAATCGGATCTATTTGAATTAAGGGGTCGCCTGGTTTTACCACCATGTTGTCGTCAACATAAAGGGCAACTACCGGCCCACTTACTTCTGAAGAAATTGGGGTAACATTACCAACGACATAGGCATTTTCTGTCGAGACTTCTGACATGCGCCATACCCACCAGCCCAAAAGTATCAGACTTACCATGATTAGTAAGGCGATAGGCAAAAGTTTCCACATACCATATTTGGTGGCGTGGGATTTTTCATTTTCAGTAAACGCACTGTTGGACATTGAAACTCGGATCGAATGACAAATTTTAAAGTTCGCACACTGTTATTTTATCGGATAGAAATGAAGTTAAGTTAAACCTTTTGCATAATAATGATCATAATGATAATTCGTGTCAGGGGGATTGGCTTGAGTGCGTAAAATAAGCAAGGCCAAGGCGGAGCCCTAACCTTGCTTCAATGTTGGTTTGGGAAAGCTTTAGGAAATAAGGTTCAAAGTTGGCCTGAGCCAAGTTTAAGAGATTTCCCAAAGCTAGGCTCAGTCTATTAAGCCTTTGCGTAAATCTCTGCGCCCTTTTCCACAAATTCTTTCGACTTTTCTTCCATCCCTTTTTTCAGGGCCTCTTCTTCGGCGATGCCATGTTCGGCGGCGTATTTGCGCACATCTTCGGAGATCTTCATCGAGCAGAAGTGCGGGCCACACATGGAACAGAAATGCGCAGTCTTGGCTCCCTCCTGCGGAAGTGTTTCGTCGTGGAAAGAGCGCGCAGTGATAGGGTCTAAGCTGAGGTTGAACTGATCTTCCCAGCGGAATTCGAAGCGTGCCTTGCTTAAAGCGTTGTCGCGGTACTGCGCACCAGGATGCCCCTTGGCGAGATCGGCAGCGTGCGCAGCGATCTTGTAGGTGAT
>CAMDHK010000203.1 GCA_945897965.1 Candidatus Kuenenia stuttgartensis
TTTTCGAGATACTGATAAATCGTAGGGTCATAGTATCGCCTAGGATGCCCCCCGATTCCCAAAATATGCATTGGGAAGAATGTTAGATTTCCAAAAATGAAGGTGAGTGCGAAATGAACTTTGCCTAGAGGTTCGTTCATGAGTCTGCCAAACATTTTGGGGAACCAGAAGGTTATACCCGCAAAGATGCCGAAAATACTGCTCATGAAAAGCACATAGTGGATATGAGCAACAATAAAATAAGTGTCATGGAAATAAACATCAACAGGGGTAGCTGCCATGAAAATTCCGCTCAACCCACCGATTACAAACATCGATACAAAAGCGAGAGCGTTGAGCATCGCGGTGGTGTATAGGATGCTAGCTCCCCACAAGGTAGCAAGCCAGTTGAAGGTTTTAATTGCACTTGGCACAGCGATGAGAATGGTAGCAAGCATGAAGCCGGTACCGAGTCTTGGGTCCATACCACTTTGAAACATGTGATGGCCCCAAACGATGAATCCCAAGGATGCAATCGCAGCCATCGAGAACACCATGGGTTTGTAGCCAAACATCGGCTTTCTGGCGAAGGTTGAAATAATATCAGAGACGACGCCCATAGCTGGAAGGATCATGATGTAAACAGCAGGATGGGAATAGAACCAGAAAAGGTGTTGCCAGAGTAGAGGTTGGCCGCCCCCTGGAGTGGTATGCCAATTACCGAAGCTGAGCCCGCCTGGTGGAAGGAAAAAGCTGGTAGCAATAAGTTTGTCGAGTAGTTGCAACATTAAAGCAACAGTAAGAACAGGAAGAGCAAGTGCTTGAAGAATGGCAGTGATAAACAGTGACCAAACCGTAAGGGGCATGCGCATAAGATCCATGCCCGGGGCACGCATGTTAAGAATAGTGGTGATGTAATTAACAGACCCCATCATCGAGCCAATGCCCACGAAGATAAGAGAAACAAGCCAGCATATTTGCCCCATACCTGCACCAGGCGCAGAAGGAGAATTGAAAGAATCATCTTTAAAGACGGTGTAAGAGGTTGTAGGCTCGCCTGGCTTTGCGGGGATTTTTTCAAGGCCCGCATCTGCGCCAACATTGGATAGGGTGGGGTAGCTCGTCCAGCCTGAACTTGCTGCACCACCATCCACAAAAAAGCTTGCCAAGATAATGATAAAAGCAGGCCACATCACCCAATAGGAAAACATGTTAAGCTTGGGGAAAGCCATATCCCTTGCGCCAATCATGAGCGGGATAAGAAAGTTGCCGAAGGTTCCTGTCAGCCATGGAATGATCACAAAGAAAATCATGATGCTGGCGTGCATGGTGAAAAGCATGGTGTAAAACTCGGGAGACATTTTGCCACCCCAGCTTTGCGGGAACCACTTCCCAATGTAGGGAAGGTTGCCATCAGGCCATGCTAGTTGCAATCGAATAAGTAGAGCAAGAAGCCCACCTATTCCGAAAAAGATCAGGCCAGAAAACAGGAACTGTATTCCTATCATCTTGTGATCTTGAGAGAAAAGATAGGTGGTCAGGAATCCCGACTTTGTTTCAGTAGTGTGGTTAGAATCATGGTTCATGGCTTGACTCCGTTGCTTGAAGCGACGACAGGAGCCAAGCGGGTTGATTCATGCAGGCGTTGGTTTTTTAAAGCATCTGCAAACCATAGCTCGTAATCTTGTTTAGACTCATGAACGAAAAGTTTTCCCCGCATACGATAGTGGTTGCCCCCACATAGTTCTGCACAGGCGATTTCCCATGTGGAACTAGGGTTAAGCTCTTCAAGTATTCTTGTTATAGGATTGTATCGAACATTCGCCTCGATTGGCGAAAACACCATGGGCATTACTTTACCTGGAAGAGCATCTTGCTTAAGCCTTAAATTTGGCATGAAAAAACTATGGATTACATCTTGGGTTTTCAAATGAATCTTGACCTTTGCATCTTTCCACACATGAAGTTCATTAACAACATGAAGGTCGTGAAGATTCCCTAGATCAGCCCACGCCTGAGGATCTGCAGGAATGTGCCCTTGTGGATACCGCATGCGCCATTCCCATTGCCTGCCTAAAACGGTTACATGCAAGTCGGATTCGATGTTGGTGCCTTTGTACCTTATAGGGAACCATGTATCGATTTCGATGTATTTCATTTTTGCCCAAGTCGGGGTCTGAGCAAAACCAATGTAGAGTAGAATAATAGCTGGGATTGCAGTCCAGATGATTTCAAGTTTTGTATTGCCATGAATGTGTTTTGCTTTAACCCCGTCTTTTGCATTAAAGCGGAACATGCAATAAACAAGCGCGCCTTGGGTAATAACAAAGAAGAATCCGGTTGCAACCAGAATAAGGTAAAACAAATGGTCAATATCTGCACCATAACTGGCGATATTCTTGGGCAACCACCAACCCATAGCGGGGGCAATTGCAAATAGCCCGATCGCTGCGAGGTTTACTGCTGCAAATAATAGGCCCCAGCATCTATGCACTTAATCTGCTCCTGCTAGTTTTACTTCGTGCTTTCGGGAAGCACTGCAACCCCGCGGGTTGCTTGACCATAAACTTTTGAACGAACATCATCAGGCAATAACCCCGGAAAGGGAAGAGCTTCGATGAAGTTGACGAGGTCCCATATTTTTTGGCTTTCTTCGTTTGCTGGAACTGTAACCGCAGGCATTTTTGAAGGAGGAATTCCCCTCTTAATGCGCCAGTAAAGATCTACAGGCCTTCTGCCGCCTCTATATATAGATAGCGTAAGGTTCGATGGCCTTACCAAAGTTCCCCAGTCATCATACTGGTACAAGGGTTGACGCCCGAAATCTTGATGGCAACTCACGCAACCAAAAGCATCCGATGCACTGCTGCTAAAAAGGTGGTACCCACGCTTTACGGATTCAAGCATTTCTGCATCAGAAAAGTTGGGATATGCTGCTGGCTCAATTCCTTTAGCATCAGCTTTTTGATAAGCCTTAAGAAGATCTTTTAGATAAAGTTTTACGAATTCTTGCACGGTTTCTTTGGCTGGCTCTTCATCTGGTAGCAGTTCGAAAAGTTCTGTCACACTGTTTTTCTTTTTAAGCAGGGTGCGAGTTGTTTCAAATTCCACTTCTCCCCTCAAGGATAAATGAAGCACATAGCTGGTAAGTTGTTCAAGCGCCTGTTCACCTAACAAGCCAAAAGCAGGCATGGAAGTTCCTTCAACACCAGCTTTAAGGCTGCGGAGGATATCTTCCCTACGAGGTTTGATTTTGTTGCCACCCGGGTTGGAGGAGATAAATTTAAATTTACCTTGCCTGAAGTCTCTGGGGTGTGGGTTAACCCACGGGCCAGTGGGCCCTCGGCCATCGCCTGCTAGTCCATGGCAATGCAAACAATTTCTACGATAAAGCTTGCTACCTGCTGCAAGAGTTTCGTCATCGAGTTTCAAAGATTTTGCAAGTGCGATGGTTTCGGTGTGGGTTGATATTCCCACGGATGGTTTGTAAGGAGAACCAAAAGTAAGTTGCAATTCAGTATCTAATTCGATCCGAAGGTTTTCTGGGAGATCTTTCGGGCTGAATGTTTTGCCACCCAATTCTTTGATTTGACCGATGGCTTTATCTAATTGCCCAGGCCCAGGCAACCGATCGTGGGTTAGTTTTGGAACTTCGTCAACAATAAGATCTGCACGGAACGGGTATACTACATCATCAGGGTAGGCATCGTTATTGTTGCTGCAGCCCGAAGTCGTGAAAATGCAAACTGCAAGAGTGAGGGTTATAAACCCAATCAACTTGGGGAGTGCAGGAATCAAACTTGGGGAACACTTTGCCATAAGTTCGGCAATCCTTAAATTCAAAAGGGAACTAGTTCAATCACAACACTTTAACACTTAATCGATTCAAAACTAATCGATTAAATACTAAACCGAGCAAAACTAATGCCAACTAACATTTTATTTACTATTGGCAAAGATGGGAGAAGAAAGGCTTAAAAAACTTAGGAAGTCCTAATGTTAAGAAGTTCAGAACCTTGTTTCTTAAAATTAAGAAACTCAAATGGATTGAGTAGGATTTGTTTTTTGAAAGTAGAAACAATTAAACTTTTATCCTGCTTGCGACTTGGTAACATAGGGCATTAATAATTATGGGGTTCTAATTAATGCTAAAAAGCCTTGGTATTGTAGCCCGGCTTGTAATAATCCTCAGCGCAGGGCTATTCAATTGTTTCCTTTTTGCCCAGCAATCCATTCAGCCAGATAAAGAACTAACCTCAAAGATAACTCAATTGGCTGGCAGTCTGACTGGAAAAGACTCGAAAGCTTCTCAGGAAAACCTTTTTAAAATTATTGAAACAAATCCAGATACGATGGTGATGAATACCAAAAATCACTTAATTAGGGCCTCATGGCTTTGTCAAGTGTTTCTCTTAGGAAGTGATAAGAGCTCGCAGGAATTTACAAAACATGAGGCTATTTATAAAAAGCAGTTTGATTCAGCTAAAACGCAAAAAGACTTGCAAGGGCTTTATGAAATTGTTCGGAACGGGCTTTATTGCAAGAGTGGGATTGATGCAAGCCTTCTTCTGGGAGACAGGGCCTTTGAGCAATCGAAAATTGAGGAAGCGGAATACTGGTGGAGCCTGCCTATAGCGCTTTATTCCGAGGCGCAGCAAAAATCTAATCTTGATAAACCTCTGTTTTTTGAGCAGCTTCCATTACTTAAGGCCAGATTAGTTACTAGCTCTTTAATCAGGGATGGTTTGGGTAAAACTGCTAAGGAAAGATTTGATCGATTTGAATCAGAATTTCCAAAAGAGGAAGGCACTCTAGCATCAAAAAGAGGCAATTTAGTTAAAACGCTTGAAGAATTTTCACAATCCAAATCATTCCGATTGAGTCGAACCGACTGGACTTCCTACGCCATTACCAATGAACGAAACCCAATTATTGCCCAGGGCCCAACTGTGCACGAACTAGGAAACTGGTGCGCCACACCCCCAGTTTGGAAAACCTCGATGGCCACGAGGGATAATGATGAGGCAGATGCTGTGTCTGCAAAAAGCCTTTTGGCTCCACAAAAATCTCCTGATCTTCCATGCCATCCGTTGCGGGTTGGTTCGCGCATATTGTTTCAAGATGGTTCTAGACTGATTTCTTTTGATTTAGTTTCTGGCGCAAAAACTATCGTTTACGATCCTAACGAAATGTTTCCAAAAGGCAATTTAAACCAGCAATTAAGGTTGGGTCGAAGTATGGCCCTAACCTTTTGCCCGCCTAACAGGGTGCTGGTAACCCTAGATAGACCGATTAAAAATAAGGACAGAATTTTTGCCCCTGTAGCAACTGATATTTTAGATTGCGAAAGTTTTCTTGCTTGCCTGGAAGTTAATCCCGATGCGACCCGACTGCTTTGGGAGGCTAAGCTTCCAACGGGGGATAACAGCAGATTTGAAAGTGACCCGTTAGTTCATGAAGGTAGGGTTTTTGTTCTTGCTAGCCAAAAGGTCAGTGGTAGAGAGGTGTCTAAAGTTCATTGTTACAACCTTAATTCAGGTGCGCCAGATTTGCTTTGGTCTTGCGAGGTCGCTTCTGAAACTACAGCGGCTCAATTAGAAGAAAACAAGCAGGCGTTTTTGACCCTTGCAGGTAGCCTTGTGGTTGCAACCAGTAGGGGCGGTTCCGTTACTGCGGTGGATCAAAAGACCGGAAAAACTGTATGGCTAAGGTTGGTTGCGCCCAATGAAAATGCACGCAGCATCAAAACACCAACACCTCTTCGGGCTATTTTTCATGAAGCCATGGTTTATCATCTTAACCCAAGAAACAGAGTGGTTCAGGCGTTGGATAGCGGGAGTGGTGCCCTTGTTTGGACTCGTGATGTTGAAAATGTCAACCAATTGATCGCGGTTAAAGATGGTGTTTTGTTATTAGGGACTGAAAATGGATTGCGGGCATTAAATGCCACCAATGGTTTAGATAGCAATGCCTGGAGTATTCCTGCAGATGGTAGTTCTCTGGCTTCTGCCGGAAGGGGATTTATCCTTGAAAATTATTATATCTGGCCCACCGTTAAAGGGGTTTTTGTTGTCGATATGAAAACTGGCTTGCCCGCTGCGGATCTTTCTTTATTTCATCGTTTACAGCCTGGCAATCTTTTTCTCTTTGATGATTTTTTATTGAGTGTTGATCGTAATGCGATCCGGATGTATCCGGGAAATAAAGCCGGGAAATCTAAGAAACCCGATGCAGTGTTTTTAGTGCCACAGGCCTCGAAGAATGTAGAAATCAAGGCACAATTGCCAAGTGGGAAGAGTGTGAAACAAGATTGGAAAGTTGGAGATATAAAGTGGGTATCAAGGCAAACCGGGGCTGGCAAGCTTTTTGATCAAGGCTTAGTTCAAATTGCTAAAACCTCAAATTTAACAGCAATAGCTCGTTCTCACGATTTTAAGGTTGTTCGAAATTCAGATGGGTCTTTATTTTGGGAGTCGAAGTTACAAGATGTTTGCACTTGGATAAAAGCCCGGGGCGATATTTTGTTACTAGGTTTTGAAAAATCGGTCATGGCATTTGATTTGGAAAAGGGTGCGGAACTGTGGCGTTTTACACCAAACAGCAATAGTGCCAACCCTTTTGAATTTGTGATCTTAGGCGATAAATTAATTTGTCACGATGGCTCTTGGAAAATCTATTGCCTTGATTCCAATAATGGGAAAGTTCTTTTCGAATCCCAGTTCCCTTTTTTTGAAAGCGATTTTTCTGATCATCATCTTATCTTGCAGGAAATGTTTCCGATTGATCAGAATGCGTTCATTGTTCCTGATAATAAAAACAATTACTGGTATGTGGAGAAGGGCGGTTCTCAACCCAAATGCGTGCCTAGGTTGGATGATTCTCCTTGGGAAACCATGGCGCCTGTTCGAGATAATATTCTTGCACTTAATGCCGATGGGAAGCTTTGCTTGCTAAAATTAAAGGGTTTTCAATGCATTATGAAAATCGCATTGCTTCCTTCATCACTTAAATCGGGGAAGTCAGGGACGATTTTTGCCTTTAACAATCAAGCTGTTGTTGGTGTTGAGGGTAATACCGCAACCTTTTTGTTTTTTATCGATCTGACCAAGGGCAGCCATATTTGGGACAAGCCATTTTTAATATTCGAGAAGAACCTTAACCTTGATGCGTGGCGTCTTTTGGGTGGTAACCTTTACGGGTTTGCGGGCAGCTATTTCAAATCGTGGAATTTGAATACGAAACAAGAAACCAAGTATTTTAAACTATCTCCCGACTTTTTGCTTTACGATTGGCATATGAATGTGCAGGAGGGGAAAATTCTTGTTTGGGTATCACCGCCTTCGTGCACTAAAATTACCATAAAGCTTGGCGCTTGGTTTTTGGCTTGGAGTTCCGATGGTATTTATCCCAAGGGGAAGGGAATGCCTTTGTATTTTCATTCACATGGTGATGTGCAAAAGAAGGTGTTTTTGGAAACCTATGCCGGGGGCGCTAATTGGGTTATTAAAGCTATGAATGATTTTCATCTTTTTCCTGAAGTTTCCTTTAGTAAGGAAACTCATGCTATTCATTCTCCCGTAATTTTGCTTGATAAAAATGAGATACTAGTGGGATTGGCTTCTGAGGTTTATTGCCTGGCCCATTGATTTATAAGAAAGGTTTGGTTGCTGTGCCTGATGAACAAAATATGATTGAAATATTGC
>CAMDHK010000204.1 GCA_945897965.1 Candidatus Kuenenia stuttgartensis
TCTTCCACTTCAACCTTGCCCTGCCAACCAGAATCGGTATCGATTCCTGCGCCCGCTTGATTGTCTTCATTTCCCTTACCAAACTTAAGATACCGGCCGTTGTTGAAGCCGAGGTTCTTACCGCCCGCAGAAATGATCGGATAGTTGCGAGAAAGGTGGAAACTACTGGAAGCAGATCCATGCATTGCAAAAGTATTATCCAGCATATTGCCTTTACCGTTAGGCTCGGGAGTATCCTTCAACCGCTGCACAAAGCGCCCGAACTCTTGAGCTTGGTAGCGATTATAAGTGCCAAGGTTTTTCCAGCCATCAGGCTTCTTGACTTCATGCGTCAGGTGATGAGCTGCACCAAGGCCAACAGCGAGAGAAAGCAGATCATGTGGCCCTTCGCCATTTTCTCTTCCAAGTTGAAATGTGGCAACGCGGGTTGAATCACTTAAAAATGCAAGATAGATCAGTTCATACATCGTCTGAAAATAAAGCTTTGCTTCTTTAGGCTCGGCATTAAGATGCAGATTTCGGGTATCAACCTTTGGGATTGGCGTATCGATCCATTTCTGGGCCTTAACAAGCTTCAACTCAGTATCGCGTACTGCATCAAGATAATGGTTGAGGGTTTCTTGATCTCGTTTGGAAAGTTCGCGCCCCAGCGATCGAGTATTATCAATCAAAAGATCAAGCGCACTCTTGCTTCTCGCAAGTCTTGCAGCAGCATCTTTATTACTTGTTACAAACAGCATGTCGAAAATCTGCTTGGGCTTATTCATCGCAGGAATCGCCCTGCCTTCACGATTGAAGGATTGAGTCTGCGCACCACGAGGGCCGCCAACGCCACCATTGGTCGACATCACCAATGAAGAATGTCGGGTGAGGGAATCTATTGTCTCTGCATAGGCTTGATCAAGAGAGATTGTATTTTGATAGGCGCCATGACCACCAATGGGTGCGCCCGTCAAATACTGATCAGCATTGGAATGGCCATGAACCTTTCTTGCAACGGGATGCGACAACCCGGAATAAATCGTGATATCATTGCGCAAGGGTTCGAGCACATCGAGAACTTTAGTCAACTTAAAATCTTTTTCACCCCCTTGAGGAAACCAGCTCCAATCCTTCCAAGCAGGATCCTTCTTAAGAGGTAAACCAACACCATCAGGGTGGTAGATACTTACAAATCGTTTCGGCGTGTCGTTCGCATTTGGTTTACCCAATGCAAAGGTTTCAAACCAAGGCAAAGCCAGAGCAACTCCGGTACCCTGAAGATATGTCCTACGACTCAGTAATGCAGATTTATTGTTCATCATATATTCCTGAAACTTAATTAGAGTTAAAGAGGTTGCTGCTGATGATCAGGGAGATCAAGTCACCAAGTTTATCATCATGCTGCCTAAGCTGTGCGGTCAAGTTATCAATGTCTGCACGGTCGCCAAAAGAAAGCGGCCTGCCTAGGGCATATGCGGTAAGTTTATGTACCATTGCCCGGGCAAATTGATCTTGTCGCTCTGCCAGCAGATATCGCTTTACCCCATCAATGCCTGCCAAGGTCTGGTGATTAAACAGTTCAGATGTCGCATCGACCGGTTTGTTCTTGATGCTTGTGCGGAAGATTCCCAGAGCATCGTAATTCTCAAACGCAATGCCCCACGGATCGATCTTGGCATGACAGGAAATACATGCAGCCTTATTGCGGTGATCTACGATTCGTTCTTTCAAAGTCATTTTTAAAATCTCCGGGTTCGTCAGGTCGACTTCCGGAACATTCGGTGGCGGGGGCGGGGGTGGATCGTGCAGAATGCGTTTCAACATCCATACACCACGCTTAAGAGGATTAGAATCTTTGCCATCGGAGTTCATTGCGAGCATCGCAGCGACCGTCAAAATACCGCCCCGATTCGATTGAGCTGTGATTGGCACTTTGCGGAAATGCGGGCCGTATATCTTCGTAAGTCCATAGTGCGCCGCTAACTGTTCATTCACCACTGCGTAATCAGAATGAATGAGATCCATGATGCTGCGGTTTTGCTTAAGGACTTCATCAAAGAAGGCAATTGGCTCTTCCTGAATCGAATCTCTCATGGGGGCAGGAATATGAGTCACACTATTCAAGCCATCCAATCCCAGCCATTGCTCAACAAAGTTTTGAGAGAACCTTCTCGAGCGCGAATCTGCCAGCATTCGTTTAGCTTGCCCCGCAAGCACATCTGGTTTTCTTAACTTACCCTGCTCTGCGAGTTTCAACAGTTCTTCATCAGGAATACTGGACCACAGAAAAACAGAGAGACGACTAGCCAGTTCCAGTTCACTGATACTTGCAGCTTTAGTCTTATCTGCCGAAACCCTTTGAGTCAGGTAAAGAAACTCAGGCGTGGCCAGCGCTGTTGCCAGTACTTCCACCATGGTATCTTCGAAAGTCGAAAAGCCAGGGCGGTACTTCGCAAACAGACCCATGAACTGATCGACTTCCGGAGGGGTGACTGGCCGACGCCAAACATTTCTCAGGAATCGATTCAGCACCTCACGGCCATAGATTTGTTCGTTACCTTTGTTGGCACTTTCGATGAAAATGTTGGTGTGAGTTTTCGGCGGCCATTGCTCGTAGAACGGCGCGCTGATTTCAATCGTATCGATCAAAACACTAAGTTTGTCTTCCCCTTTAAATGCGTTGGACACATTTTGAATATGCAGGAACTCATCTCTTCTGGGATATGCTGTGGGGAGTTTCCGAAACGGGTTACGCTGGATATCACTTAATTGAATATCGAAATGAATAAATTCGGGCTTGTCTGCAGATGCGGTAACCGGGATATCTCGCTGACTAATAACCTGCGAAAAGTTGGCATCATTGCTGGTGTGGGCACTTAGCATCAGACGCAGGCTTGCGTATTCATCAGGGTTCATGGTCGAGCGCCCTGCCCTGATACGAACGCGCATATTCCCTTCATCGGGAAGAAAGCGATCCAGATCCAGTTTCAATTCGTTGGATGATGGAAGAAGCAGAACAACAGGCGAAACATCTGGGGTTTGCCCAGCAACAGCGTTTGCCTTGGGAGCAAACTTTACAGCGGGAAACGGTATGCTCTCACCAGTCTTTTGATCAAGTAGCTGCTGCTGATTTTTTGGGCTTTTCGAATTCTTTTTACCCTTTACAACTTCTTTAGTATCTTTTTTAGCTACAGCCTTTTCCATCTCTTGCTGCATTGAAATAATATAGGTAACCGCCTCTGGACGATGCTCACCACTTACCGTGGCCCGCTTCAGCGCCCGTAGTGCGATATCACGATAGGTTTCAAACTGCATGGAAGAAATCTGCAGCAGCTCAGAACTGTTCTTGAATCCATCTTCAGTTACGCTTTCTGGGGGCAACTTGTTCGCAAGCGAATAATTCAAGCCAAGAAGATCTTGCAAAGCGTAATCATATTCATACTTCGTTAGCCGTCGAAAAGACGAATGATCTTTGGTGTTACGACGAACGAGAGATGCCTTGTTCAATTCTTCGCTAAGCCAATCAACCATGTTGCCACGATCATTGTTGACGAGTGCATAACCCGGTTCGTCCGCAGGCGGCATTTCAGAATTGCTTACTGCGTTATAAACTTCACGCCATCGTTCAACATCGGGGCCGGTTAGTAAATCAGGGTTCAGTTGGTCTATGCGAAACCTACCCTCAGATTTTTTAGCGCCATGACAGTTTATGCAGCTCTTTTTCAAGATCGGCATCACCGACTTCTGGAAGTAGGCGACATTGGCCTTAGGGATCGCATCAGTAGCTTTTGGGGTCGACTTGGTTTCCTTCAAGAATCTGGATTTTGCGCGCCCTTGTTCTTTGGCAGATTCTAAAGTAATTGGTGTCACCTGAACATCCGCTGATAGAATCGTGGATGCGCTGACAAGTACAATCAAAAGAGTAAGCTTTAAAGTCTTCATAGGCAGGTTTTCGATCTTAGCCAAGCTTCGGCATGCGTATTGTTTGCAATGACGAACGCATACGTCCAATTCATCAATTCTGCGAGGGAATAATAACTTAAGATTATCTGCGTCTTCCGCAGAAGTAAAGCCTAATTCCGCCCTCGAACAACAGCATTTGAAGTGCTAGGCTGCATATCTCGACCCAAATGGGCCTCTGCGAATAGAAGCGCAGGTTCAAAGCCAAAAATTCCTGCAATAAAATGCATCAATCAGAAGGAAATACGCAGGGTAAAGTTCACCTGCCTAAGTCCATGACAATTCATTTCAATCTTTGAAGCAAAGCATTTAGAACGCTCTCACACGCAGGATCAAGCATCGGTTCATGGGCAGAAGGGATGGTGTCGCTACCCCCAAAAATGAAAGGTGTCAGCGCATAAACCGGAATACAAGCAATCTTCTTGTCCGCAGTTATAACTCCAACTGTTTGAGATTGGCTACCGGTATGTAATGTCACCAACGGTTGAAGCAACTTATTTTCGGTAAGATTAAAAGTCCATGGGCAGTAAGGATTATGCCAACCTGCTCCGGTTTTGGCAGGATGTGCGATTTTCAAAGCATTCAGATCACTACCAACTAATTCCAATCTTGACATCAGGAACTGGTCATCGGTGACCGGAAGATTGCTTTTGTCATCTTGTCGCTTTCTTGCTTTTTCGATTACCGCAAGCGATTTTGAAATATTCTTAGCCATTCCCATTATCCAAAGTATGCGCCCTCCATCCTTAATATAGCGCGCCAACCCCTCTTCCAGATTTTCCAACTTAAGCGAATGATAACCCCGGTAGGAATTCGCAACGATGATCATTACAGGAACTTTCTCGGGCGATGGAAAACCATCAGCCATTAAATGCCTGACATCAAATGTTGCATAAGAACGGCCGGAACGCTGCAAAGTGCGTGCGATGGCAACAGAGGGCACACGGCTTGCAAAACCAAACATCGCACCGTTCATTGCCCATGTTGGCTCAAGCAATATGCCAACCGCTGGTGCTTGATCTGGTTTTAACTTTTGAAGAATAGGCGCATACAGTGCTTCATCAGAAATGTTGCGATCTTTCAAAATCCGAGCAACATCACCTTCATGGGCTTTTTCAATTTCCGCTGTTATCTCAAGTTTCGTGTCTGTCTGGGCAAAACGAATTGCAACCTCAACATCACGCAAAGTTCGCACTACAGCCCAGGCGCCAAGTTCGCCTATGTTCTTCCATAGTTTATTCCTTGCAGCAATATCTTGCTTATCCACCCAACCCGCGGCGCCTTCGAGTATGTTGACTCCCCGTGAATTGCAATAGGCGGCCCCCTCCTGACCATAGAGCATGATTTCCGTGAGTGTTTTTTTAACATCTCGTTGATCATCTTTAAGTATCTGCCTTGCGATTGCATTATTAAAGGCATCTGCGCCACCCGTGGTATCTCGTGCGGTATCTGCCAAGTCTAGAAGTGAGTTAACCTTGGAATAATCCTTACCATTTGGAAGCTTCAATTTCCAATCAGCCCATGCATAAGTCGCAGTATGAACAAGGGGATCATGATTGCACGCAGACATATCAGAGATAACATGCGAAAGCGTTGCAATCCAATGTGCGGTATGTGCTGCATGCTTTTCGCGCAGAGCATCCACCAGCATGATGAAGCACATTGCAGCCCCGCGCTCGGAGTGAAGTTCATAGCGGACTTTAAGCTTGGCACCGGTTAATTTCGCAACTGCAGCATCCCCGATATCTTTGGCAAGAAAAGGCTCGAAGCTATCCGGATAATGGCTGGAATGTAGCACCGCTTCCTTGATGATCTCAGGCGTCAAGGTTTTGCGTAAATCTGCAGGCAGCCTAGCAATGATGGCTCGCATGATATCATCATGGCCCGGCCCCCAGGAATACGCGGCTTCTGGAATTGCCAAAAAAGCAACAACTATAAAGAAACAAATGCGTTTGATAAAGCTCATGAATTCATTCCCATTACTTTTGTTTAAGGTAACTTTGGGCGAGCAAGTCCCCCAACTGAACAATGCCCGCAGTGGTTATCACCAACTTCTCTTCCTGTTTGGGAAGATCAAATGCCTTGATGTGAATAAAGGCAGAATCTGCTGCTGCAATTGCGGCAAGATTTGCAGTTACATCAATCGCATTTAGGCCCTTCTCATCAATAGGCTGCTGTTGACTGACATACCATTTAAGCGAAGGTAACGACAAATCCTGCCGACTCTTTACAATCGTGGATTGCAACCATTTTGCAGCATCTCTCCGGTATTGCCCCATCGACATTTCGTTTTCGCCCACATGATAAAAAACACCCGCGAGTTCCACTTTATGGCCTTTAGCCTGAAGCTCTTTGATGGAGTCTTGAACAAAGGTGATGAATTTCGGATATAGGTTTAGCTCTTTCGCTTCAGTTCCTTGCGGTGTCCAATCGTTCATTTGCGAACCACTGTGCGTAAACTTGGCGATGGCGATGTTGCCAGATACTTTGCCTTGCAATGTTTTGCCGAAACTGAGTTCGGGGCCGAAGGTGCCATAAAACCCAGCAGGGCCCAAAGGCTCCCAACCATCAGAAATCTTATAGCCGCCACCAATGCTGTATTTATAAGCTATTTTTGCATTGTCATTCGCCAGCGATTCTTGACCACTAAGCGCCTGAAGTTCTTGAGCAAAGGCCCGCTCACCTTCCATGTTGCGATGCCCTGCAAGTACAAACAACTTCACTGCGCTTCCTTTTTCATAAGGCCAAACCTTTAGCGGGCGGGCGATGTTTGTGTTTTTCCCGATCGTTTTTAAATAGGCATCAGCGTAATTAACACCATGTTCAAGCTGGCCTAAAGTTCCGTAGTGGTAGTGCAATCCTGCACCGCCACCAATTTCAACCGCATCATGTGAGGTGGGAATATATTGCGCTAGCGGATCCATTTCGGTAACGAACTTTTGGCCTACTCTGATTGCATACATGTTAAAACGATTGTCCATGCCCCAAACCGTCTTGGTACAAAGCTCACCGATGTAGAATTTCAACTTTGGTGTCTTGAGGTCGCTACGCCATTTGGCTAGAAAGTTCTGCAGGTTTTTACCATAGTTCGGTTTGAACTCTTTGCTGAACATATCATTTTCACCCTGATGCCACATAAAGCCTTCGATACGATAAGGCACTTTCATCTTGTCCAATTCGGCCAAGGATGACTGAATCAATTTCAATGCCAGCGGATAAAGCTTAAAGCCACTCGGATCATCTGGATTCCAATCGCCACCCAAGGTAGTTCCACCAGCAGCACACTTGATGATTGCAATGGGTGCTTTGATTTCTTGCGAGACTTTTCTAGCAAAGCTAAGCTCGGGGCCAACCACATTATCAACCGGCTTCAATGCAACCCACCCATTAGATACAACCTTGTTTTCACGGCCAAGATTGTAAGAATATAAAACCTTCTCCTGTGGCATATCCAAACCAGTAAACGGTGGGAATCGTTTGATGTCCTTCACTTTAGAATCTGAACCCACCATGTTGGATTGGCCTGCAAAGATAAAGACACGCAAAGTCTTATCATCAGAATCTTTTTCCTGAGCCATCAA
>CAMDHK010000205.1 GCA_945897965.1 Candidatus Kuenenia stuttgartensis
CATTTCTCTTTTTCTGTCTTTTTTTCTTTTTCTTCCCCCAACTCCCAACCCTCTTCCCTCCGGGAAAAGGGCCCTTCGCTTCGCTAGCCCGGGTTTCTATCTGCTACCATTTTTACTTCTTATTAATCGATGTGGTTTTAATTTAAGACAGAGGAGTTGCGATGGGGAAGCCCCACTGCAACTCCTCCATTTGAACCTTTGGGTCTTGCACCTAAAGAGATGTTGAAAGATATTTTGCCCTTCCTTGAACTTAACGGCCAGTTCGACAAGCTCACTGACCGTACCGAAGGAACCCAGGTCCCTGAGCTTGCCGAAGGGACCCTCCCCAAACAGTATATTTATACCGTCGCTCACGCATCCGGCTCTGAAAGATGTGTCTTCCTTCCGTGGTTTATTCTTATTCTGCTTATTTCCGTGTTTTCCGTGTTAATCCGTGGCAAATCTTCCGCTTCTGTCTTTTCCGTGAAATTCCGTGTTAATCCGTGGCAAATGCTTTTGCTTGTTCTTATTTCCGTGGCTAGTCTTCTGCTTCTACCTTTACAGATGAATGACTCGGGATTCTCGCGCAGATTTTGCAAGTGCATCCAATACCCTTAAGGTTTTAACCGCTTCCATCGCTTCAGGAATCACCGCAGTCTTATTTAAAATCGCTTGGCTGAAATGATCATGCATCAAAGCAATTTGATCAAACCCAGGAACATGATGATGTTCAAGGTTGCCATTTCTTTGAATGCTGAATCCAGCATGTTGCTCGGGTAGCCAAAAGTTGGGGATGTTTAAAACCCCATTGCTGCCAACGATTTCAAAGCCCATGCGAACAGGAAGTGTGAAACCACAATCAAAGCTTGCGACTCTGCCATCTGCAAAATTCAAAATCCCGGTCATCGCAACATCAACACCCCGATGATATTGAGCCTGGGCATATACGCTGATGGGTTCAGATTCCATGGCCCAGCGAATACCAAAAATAGGGTAACACCCAACATCAAGCAAGCCACCACCGCCCATCTCGGGATAAAGGCGAACATTGTTGCATTCGAGATCCTCCATGAAAAAAGTAAATACGCCATGGATTCGCAATGGGTCACCAATTTGACCTTGTTTAAGCATTGCTTTGATTTTTGCAGTGCGAGGATGGTGTGGCCACATGAAACCATCCATGAGCTTGACACCTTTTTTGGCGCAATAATTCACCAACTCCTCAGCTTCCTTTGCAGTAGGAGCAAGGGGCTTTTCGCAAATCACATGCTTGCCATGGTCTGCGGCTTTTTTTGTCCATTCCGCATGAAGGTGGTTTGGCAAGGGGTTGTAAATGATATCTATTTCAGGGTCTTTTAGCAGGGCTTCATAAGAGCCATAGGCTTTGGGGATGTTGGCTTCTTTTGCAGCAGCGTTTGCTTTTTCCTGAGATCTGCTAGCAATAGCTGAGAGTTCGGTGAATTGAGTTCTAGCAAAAGAAGGAATTACTCGGTTATTGATTTTTGCAACGCCCAGAATGCCTAGCTTGGTCTTTTTTTGTACAGTCATGATTGCTCCTTGTTACAATTAATAATTCTTTAAGATTACACCTTACAATAACAATTGTGGTTTGCCCAGTTTTCAAATTTGGTTTAATCATGAAACATCATCGAATTCGTTTAAGGGGGCCTTGGCAGTGCACTATTACACCAAGTGATTTAGCACCTCTAACGCAGACTATTACTGCGCCGTGCTTGATCCCGGAAATCGTCGAAGGGACTTCATTTCGAATTGCCCGAAAATTGGGTAGGCCTAGTACTCTGCTTGCAGAAGAAGAGGTTTATCTGGTGATCACAAAGCCTGGGTATGCTTTTAATGTTTTTTGGAATCAAAAGGAAATAGGAATTACCACTTTAGATGAAGATTTTGAATACCCTATCAAGGAGCTGCTTTTAGAGAGAAATATCCTTGAGATGGAGGGGTGTGCAACGCAAGCTAGGGCGTTTTTATTTGAGGAAACTTTCCTTGAAATCCGAATTCTTCCTTCCAGTTCACTAGCATAATTAGAGTTACAAGCCCGAAAGTCAGCCTTAGTAATTTGTGAGATACCATGGAAATTGAAAATCTGTCGCTGCGAATTGATGAAGCCCCTTTGAATGAATTGATTACTAAAAAGCTGCCAAAGGGCACCAACCTGCAAGAATTAAAAGTGGTGATGGAGGAAGGCGAAGTATCCCTTGAGGGCAAATATTTTGCTGTAATGTTCCCCATTAAATTCAAGGTGTTGTTGAATGTTCATCTTGAAGGCAACAATATCTCTGTAGCATTTAAGGATTTTAAAATTCAGGGCATGCCCGCAGCACTGTTCAAAAACATGCTGATTGAATTCATCACGGAACAAACCGAAGGAATAGAAGGAATCATAGCCCAAGAAAAGGGTATTTTAATTGTACCCGAGGCGATGCTGAAGAATGAAGGCATCAAGCTGGGTGGCAATCTGCAAAAAATCGAATGTTTAAAGGGTGCGGTAAGAATCATAGCAGGCACATAAAAAATCCCCGCAGAGTTATTCGCACTGCGGGGAATCTTAAATTAGACTTAGCCTTTTAAACTTTAATTTGCGCGTTGAATTCCATTTTGATTAATTGCACCTGTTGCGCCCACTGGTGAAACCTTAGGCATGAAGTTGCCATACCTGCGCGATAATTCTTGAGTGGGTGGATAATAAACTTCCTGGCCTGGAAGTAATAAGCCACTCTTGGGTGTATCGATTCTGGCACGGGGATGGTTTTCATTCCACATTTGCAATGCTTTTGAATAATCTGGATTACCATAAATCTTTTGACTAATGCTTGCATAGGTTTCGCCAGGCTGACACAGATACGCTTGTTCGGTCCAGCTTTCCACCCGTGGTGCGCCTATTCCTGCTGGGATTGGAGCAATGGGAGTAACCGCTGCTGGGGTATACAACTGGTTTGAAGCACTGCTGACGGTTCCCGGAGGGGGCACAGGCATTATCGGCGAACTATTATTTGATGGAATCGTAAGGACTGCGCCTGCGCCTGGATTGGTTCCATTGATAGGCGGGGCTGAAATGATTTCATTCGCACCTAAAGGCTTTTGCTGATTCTGTATTGGCGAACCATAGGGAGCAACTGGAGCAATGTAGCCTCCGTTATTCCCAATGGGGTTATTCACTGGGGCAACCCTGTTGTTTGGGTCTGCTGGAATAAACTCCGTTCTACGAGCGGGGCCCTCATTCGCATTAAATGGAATGGCGTTGCTCAACCTTACGGGTGGCATGGGTGATGTTGAATTTAAAGGGGGCGGGGAACCTGCGCCAAATCCTGGAGCTGCTGGAGGCGGGGGCGGGGCTGTTATCGTTCCCGCAGATGGAGATAAAGGAATCGAGTTCCCGGGCAACGGCGGTAAGCCTCCACTATTTAGTGGCGGTGATAATGGTGGTGAAATCGGTGCAATTGCAGGCACAGAAGGCAGGCCCATTGGTACGGGGGGAGCAACTGGTGCTGATGGCAGGCCCATTGGTATGGGGGGAGCAACTGGTGCTGGTGGCGGAGGCGGCGCAATGGGTTCAGGAGTTCCCGAACTTGGAAGACCAGGCACGCCCAAAGGAGGAGGAGGCGGAGTTCCAATTGGTGCCGGCGGTGGAGGTGGTGCGATTGCTGGAATTCCTGATCCTGGTGTGCTTGGCAGTGGGGGAATTCCACCAGAAGTTGAGGGCGCAGGTGGATCTATAGGAGGTATGTTTGGGGCGGATCCTGGCAATGGTGGTAATTCGGTTTTGATGTTTTCGCCAGGCAATGGGGGAAGGCCACCGCTTTTTCCTGACAGATCAGGCACTGGGGGAATGGGAGGCGCCCCGGGGATTGCGCTTGGTTCAAATGCGGGCAGGCCTTTGTTCTCTTCTGCTGTAGTCAGTTTGATTTCGTTACCCGGTACAGGTACTAGTTCCATATTTGAGGGGGTACCAACGGGAACAATTCCTGCGTCTGTAGCTGTATTTTTTTGGTCTACAGCAGCGACAACGGCCTCGGCATTTGCTGCTTTTGTAGGGGAAGGTTCCATATATTTTTTTATAATCACAGCGGAAAGCAGCCCTACAAATGATGCAGTTACCACCAATCCTGCCTTGGTTTCTCGATTCATCGAACCAACTCCTTACAAGTTAGGCGGGCATATGTCGGCAGAACCGACCCCCACACTTTAATTATGTCTGATAAATTTCACTACTGCTTGTATGGCGATGCCCTTAATATTAGAACAGTCCATACATTGATCCCTTACAACCCATACAACTGAAAAAGTTGTGGGCTAGATGCTTACTACTTCTTTTCGAGGTTGCTCATCTTTTGGGTGTACTTGCGCCATCTCTCAAGATCCCAGATTTCAAAATGATCCTCAACACCAACGATTGCGATCTCTTTTTCAAGGCTGCCAAACAGGGCCAATCTTTCGGGGATTACAATCTTTCCTTCCTTAACCGGTATCTTTTCTATCTGACCAAAAAACAATCTGCGGAATACCCGGACATCCATTTCGCTTGCGGGGGAATGCTCTAGCCTATCGCTTAGTTTTTCAAGATGGTCCACACTCGTTAGCCAAAGGCATGGATCGGGCCCGGGCGACATAAGTACCTGCGTGCAATTGCCCAATTGATCGATTACTTCGGGTGGAAGGGTGAGCATCCTTTTGCCTTCAAGCGCACGAGGATAAGTGCCTGTTAAGGTGACGACAATTTTCGATTTTGCATCTGGAAGTTTGGGCCTGGCTTCTGGCAGAGGTTGCACGGTAGAAGCTGGCTCTTCTGATTGCAAAGTGGCATCTGCAGGAACTTTAACCACGACACCTTTTTCCAGCGGCGCTTCGGGTATTAATGCTGGGTTAAGCTTGGCAATCTCAGTCCATCGTTTTTCATTTCCCAGAGTCTTTTTTGCTATCTCTTGGAAATTTTCAGAATCAAATCGAACCAGATATAACTTCGAGCTGATTTGTTTTGCATCTATCAAGGCTGGTACTTCACCTGGGTTGGTTTTAAACTGCCCCTTCACTTCGAACTTAATGAACGGAGGTTTTGCATTGCCTACGCCAACGCCCAAGTTTATGCTGCCATTCTTTGGTCCAGTTGGTTTAATGTTTGCAGATTTAAACCCGCTGTAAATCCCTTCGAGAACTCTGGGCAGATCGATCGTCTGGGAAGGAGTGGGGGCGGGTGCTGGGGTTTTAACATCATCTTTAATTTGCAGGGGAAGCGTTGCGGGGGTGGCTTTCTTTTCTTCAACAACTGGAGTTTTGATTTCTTCAATTGGTGGTATCAGCGCAGGTGTTAAGGCTGGAGCGGTTTTCTTCTCTTCAACAACTGGAGCTTTTGATTCTTCTAGCACTGGTATTAACGCAGGCACAGGTATTAACGCAGGTGCAGGTGCTAAGGTTGGTGCGGGGGGAAATAAAGGAAGCGTAGGCACTTCCTTCATAGGCTGAAATTGCACCGGTTGGATTTCTTCTTTCTGAAGCACCGGAGGCTCTTTTGATTCTTCCACAAGAATATTTGGTGCCTTGCTTTCAGCTACTTTTTTGGGAATCATCCCAGGCGAGGGCAGATGCCCTTGCTCCTGCAACAACATTGTTGTGATTATTTTTGCATGTGTATGCCTAGGTATGTGCACTGCAGCATGGCTTACGCCATTCTTATTAAGCACTAATCCTGATGCAAAAATAAGCAGTAATCCCGCAAAACCCATCGATGCTATTTTCAACATGATTTACCTTCCATGGCAATGCCAGGGACAAAAGAACACTATACTTTTTTAGCTGCCCGCAATTTCGCACTGCGCGATCTTGCATTTCGATTTTCTTCTTCTTCGCCCGCCTGCACTGGTTTTCGTGTTAGCGCAAGGTACCTGCTGGTATCCTTGAACGCGGCTTTTACTTTGCGATCTTCCAGCGAATGAAAACTTATGATTACAAGCCTTCCCTCTGTTTTTAAACAATAAGGAGCTAGCTGCAAGAAGCTATCAAGCGATTCCATTTCGCAATTAACTGCAATGCGGAAGGCTTGAAAAGTGCGGGTTGCGGGGTCGATTTTTCCTGAACGGGGAACACACCTACGCACTAATTCTGCGAGGTCGGTGGTAGTGCGAATGGAGTTTATTTTGCGCTCAAGCACTATAGCCTTGGCTATTCTTCTACTGAACCGCTCTTCACCTAATTGAAAAATCAAATCTGCGAGGCTGCGTTCATCGAGCTGCGCTACCAGTGCGGAAGCTGGCATTCCCCGGGTAGGATCTAACCGCATATCCAGCGGGCCTTCTCTTTGAAAACTAAGGCCCCGGGCACTGTCATCTAATTGATCCGAACAAATTCCAAGATCTGCAAGGATTCCATCGACTGCGGGGATATTCAGTTCATCGAGCACTTGGCGCAACTGATCAAAGGAAGCATGAACGAAAGTAATGTTGGGATTGGTGAGCCTTTTTTTGGCGGTTTCAATCATGAAGGGATCGCAATCAAGAGAAATCATTTTGCCTGTGGGCCCGATTTTTTCTGCAATCAACCGGGTATGGCCACCCGCACCTAAAGTTGCATCAACGATGATCTGCCCGGGTTGCGGATCGAGCCAATGAAGAACCTCCGCAGGAAGCACGCTGGCATGCTTCGTGGCAAGTGTTTCAGAATTATCAGTAATGGGAAGATCCCTATCCAAGGCAAACATCCTGAAAAAAGCCCTGCTGAAAGTAAAAAGCAGGTAATGGGGCGGGATGCTAACCGGAGTTGGGAAAAAAAAACAGCCCTTCTGTGACCTGGGGAGGCAAGAAGGGCTGCTGGTGTTGAGGAATAGGATTTTAGGGCAATAAGGCAGGCTGGGAGGTCCGCCCGACGCCCTATGGCTCGCTGCTACGAGCCCGAATCCTTCCTACTGGTACTGAATCCATCCAAAACTTGCAGACTGACTATTTCCCCTGAAATGCTCCCTCTGCCACACTATCGAAGCGGGGCGAGTTTTCAGCGAGGTATTGTTTCCAACGGGTAAAGTCCCAGAGTTCCAAGTGATCTCGAACTCCGATAAGGACTACGTCGCGATCCAGGCTAGCGAATTGAGCTAACCTTTCGGGGATCAGCATTCTGCCTGCCTTGTCGATTTCCACCGATTCGGTCTGGGCAAAATATAATCTTCTGAATACCCGGCCTTCACCATCCGTTGCGGGTACTGCATCCATTCTTTCAGCAAGGGCTTCCAAGCCACTTTGTGTGTACAACCAAAGGCACTTGTCGGGTCCTGGAGTTACAAACACCATGTCCGGATTTTGCATCACATCCCGCACTTTGCGGGGCAACGCCAAACGCTTTTTATCATCTAACGTGCGTTCGTGCGTTCCGGTTAATAACATGGGCCTTTTCACTCAATTCATTGCTGGTTTAGCAATAAAAGAGGCATCCTTGCCTTTTCCCACCAAGCTCCACTTGGCTCCACAGTTCCCCACTATATTTGTTTTATTCTCCACCGCAAGCATTTTCTTCCCAGAAATTAAAATATTTTT
>CAMDHK010000206.1 GCA_945897965.1 Candidatus Kuenenia stuttgartensis
CCTACCCAAGATCGCCCCTTTACCCAACTTTCAAACTTTAATCCATTCTTAAGAATCCTTCAAAGGTTTTATAAAGATATACCGATAGTAGGGATAAGGGAAAATTGCCCTTGAATGCCCAGTTGTTTTTATCGGGAGATTGCCTTGACCCAGACATCGAAATCCACTTCTTACAATGATATTCCTTACGAAAGTTTTCCGTTTCAACAAACGCATCCGAATAGGTTGGCAACGATAGCCAGACTTTTTGGGTTACAATCTCCTAATATTGAAACCTGCAAGGTTTTAGAAATTGGCTGTGCTTCAGGTAACAATCTACTACCGATGGCGGAATACCTACCCAAGGCTAATTTTCTGGGTATCGATTTATCTGCAAACCAAATTGATGAAGGTAACAAGCTGTTAAAAGTTCTTGCGCTTCCCAATATTGAGCTACGTTGCCAAGATGTTCTTGATTTTAACGAAGAGACAAAATTTGATTTCATCATTATACATGGAATTTATTCGTGGGTGCCCGCACCAGTACAAGAAAAGATACTTGCGATTTCCAAGAAGAATCTTTCACCCGATGGCGTAGCTTACATCAGTTACAATGTGCTTCCTGGATGGCATATGCGAGGAATGATCCGCGATATGATGCTTTATCACTCCGGGAAATTCCCTGACAATAACTCAAAAATCATACAGGCCAAGGCCCTTTTAGAATTCCTATCGAAATCCGTCCAAGGTGATAAAAACCCCTATGGCATATTCCTACAATCCGAACTGGAATTACTTAAGAAACAAAACGATGGTTACTTCTTCCACGAATTTTTAGAGGAGAATAACTTCCCAGTTTATTTCCATGAGTTTAGTTCTGCAGCCAACCGCCATGGGTTGAAATACCTTGGCGACTCTGATGTTCGAACTATGTCTACACGCGACCTGACTCCTGAAGCCCAGCAATTGCTGACCAAAACGCCTAGCATGATCGAGACGGAGCAATACATGGATTTTTTACGCAATCGTATGTTCCGTACTTCTCTGATCGTGCATGATAACAAAAACCCAATTTACAACTTAAACTCATCTGCTATTGTAAATTTTAATGTAACTTCAAACCTGACACCCGTAGAACAAAATATCGATTTGCATTCAACTAATCAGATTCAGTTCACCGCTCAAGATGGAACCGCCATAGGTACCACTGAACCACTAATCAAAGCAGCGTTGTTATGCTTGTTTGAATCCACCCCAAACTCAATGACTACTGGAGAAATCATTGAAGGCGCATACAAAAAACTTGGATCTAAACCACCCGTGGCTGCAGACGAAATTGCAAAAGTAACCGCACAATTAGGGCAGACATTAATTACTGCTTATACTTCTCTGCCTGTAGGTTCGCTAGAACTTACGACAATGCCGATAAATAGATCTTCGCTTGTCTCTTCAAAACCCAGAGCTTTCAAGTTGGCACAAATACAGGCAGTCTCCTTGGGCATGATAACAAACCCAAGGCATCAAATGATCAGGCTCGGGGATTTCGAAAAAGTTCTTTTACCAATGTTGGATGGCAAAACAACAATAACAGAAATAATTAATAAGTTTAAAGACCTTGTAATTACTAATAAAATTGTTGTGAAGGATAACGGCACACAAGCTGATGCAACCAGAGTGAATGAAATCATTCAGCAACAGGTGGAAAATGCGTTGAAGACGCTTGCAAAAAACGGCATGTTAGTTGATTAGATTATTCTAATTCAACAGTCCAATAGGCATTATCAAGAAATGTACGCCAAGATTGATACTTAGTATTGTTAAGTTTCAAGCTGAGCGAAGGACTGCGCTTGGGTTTTTCTGGTTTCCGAATAAGGTTCATGCTGGCTTGCTTTGGGGTTCTGCCACCTTTTCGAACATTGCAAGAAACGCAGGCACAGACAATATTTTCCCAGGAGTTTACACCTCCCTGACTACGGGGCAGGATATGATCAAGGCTGAGTTCAGGCATCGGAAATTTTTTGCCACAATACTGACATATATTGTTATCGCGGGCAAAAATGTTCTTTCGATTAAACTTAACGGATTGCTTTGGAAATTTATCGTACTCTGTCAGACGAATAACTCTGGGAACTTGGATTTCGCAAGAAACAGTGCGAACCCAATCATCTTCTTCTTTGCGGAAAAATCTCGCCCGGTATTCACTAACCTCAAGCCAGCTCGAAAAATCATAGGTCGAATATTGCCCATCCTCGGTACTGACCACCTCTGCTTGTTCTTTTACCAAAAGAATAAATGCCCTTCGGACATTGATGATCTGAACCGCCATAAACATCTTGTTCAACACAAGAACACTGGAATCAAGAGGACAGGCTAACGATGAACCCATATAATTACCTCTATTCAAAACAATAAGAGTTTAAAACCTTAACAAATAATCAATTACGACAAATCATGAGCTATAATAAACTCATAATAGCAGTGTAATGCAAGCATAAGCAAGCCTCCATTGGTACAGAACTTCGGGAATTCTCCAAATATTCATAGAATAAAAACATGAGCGAAAAAGAAAAACTTAGCAACTCTGATGCGCGACTTGATGAAGAAAAGCTGGCAAACGGCTTAGTATCGCGTGGGTTGATGACCAACGAAGAAGTAAAAAAAAACGCACCCGATGGCACCTTGGGCGCTGAAGGTTACCTAAAAAAACTTACGGCAGCAGGGTTACTTACGAAGGGGCAAGCAGAACGTGCCAAGGTAGACCTGACCCTATTAGTTGGTCAGCAAATCCCCGGATATGTAATGCTTGAGAAATTAGGCCAGGGCGCGATGGGCGTCGTTTATAAAGCATTGCAAACACGTTTGAACCGACATGTAGCAATCAAACTGCTGAAGGGGAAGAAAACCAATGATGCGGGATTCTTCGCCCAGTTGGAGCGCGAAGCCAGACTTGCTGCAAAGTTAAGCCATAACAATATCGTGCAAGCGATCGATATCGGGTCTGCAGGGAAGTTTCATTATTTTGTGATGGAGCTCATCGATGGGAAAACCATCCAAGATGAAATGAAAGCTGGAAAGAAGCGCTACGAAGAAAAAGAAGCAGTTGAAATCATTTTGCAGATAGCGCAGGCGCTAGACCATGCAAGCAAGCGCGGGTTAGTGCATCGTGATATCAAGCCCGCAAATATTGTGATGACATCTGAGGGAATTGCAAAGCTTGCAGATCTAGGGATGGCGCGTGAAAATACCGATGAGGCAACTAACTCCCGCGAAAAAGGGATGATCATCGGCACTCCGAATTACATCGCTCCCGAACAGGTTCAGGGCAAATCTGATATCGATACCCGTGCCGATATTTATTCGTTAGGTGGAACTCTTTACCACATGGTTACGGGTCAACCACCCTTTGTAGGGAACACGGTGATGGAAGTGCTGAAAATGCACGAGAAAGCTGAACTAGTACCCCCGGATCATTTGAACGATAGCCTAAGCGCAGGCCTGGGCGAAGTTGTAGAAATGATGATGGCCAAAGACCGCAACATGCGCTATGGTTCGCCCGAAGCATTAATCAAAGATCTTGAATGTCTTATTAATGATATGCCACCGAAGCTTGCAAGGCAGAAAATGAGTTCTTCGCTTGCAGCACTTTCTGAGGGCGAAGAAGAGCACGATCATATCCCTGAAGCCGAATTGCCCCAATGGGTGATGATAACTCTTGCGGCTTTAGGTACTTTGCTATTTATCAGTTTGATAGTAAACATCGTACTGATAATGCGTAGATAAAACCAAATTACTCTGGTGTCAGAAAAACCGCTCCCAAAGGGGGCAGGGTAAGCTCCATGGAATAAGGGCGGTTGTGCCAAGACATTTCCTGAGTTTGCTTACGGCCTTGGTTGCCCTTGCCGCCGCCGCCATAATAAGGCGAATCAGAATTAAGGATTTCAAGCCAAGTTTCGCCGAAAGGAACTCCCACCCTGTAGCCATCTTTAACCAGAGGGGTGAAATTAAAAACAGCTAGAACAGGCTTAGCCCCATCGAGATCCCAGCGAAGAAAAGCGAATACGCTACCTTCGTGATCCGAGCAATCAATCCATTCGAGGCCGGAGGGTTCGCAATCTTTTTCATAAAGGCCGGGCTGATTCTTATACATACGGTTTAGATCTGCGACAAACTTTTCGATACCACGATGCTCGGGAGAATTAAGCAGATTCCAATCCAAGCTTGAATCATGATTCCACTCGGCCCAAACGCCAAGCTCTGCGCCCATGAAAATCAACTTCTTACCAGGCTGGGAATATTGCCAAGCAAGCAACAAACGCAAGTTAGCAAGCTTCTGCCAATAGTCGCCAGGCATTTTGTTTAAGAGTGAGCCCTTACCATGCACCACTTCATCGTGGGAAAGAGGGAGGATGAAGTTTTCTTGATCGCAATAAAGCATACGGAAGCTGAGTTCATTTTGATGCCATTTGCGGTGAATCGGATCGCGTGCGGTGTAGCGAAGGGAATCATGCATCCAGCCCATATCCCATTTGTATCCAAAACCTAACCCACCAGAATGAGTAGGCCGAGAAACCATAGGCCAAGAAGTTGATTCTTCAGCAAAGGTTTGAACATCAGGAAATCTGGAGTAAACCTCTTCGTTAAACTTTCGAAGAAAACTGGTAGCTTCGATATTTTCATTGCCACCATACTGATTAGGAATCCACTCGCCTTCATTCCTGCTGTAATTCAGATAGATCATGGATGCAACAGCATCAACGCGTATACCATCAATGTGATAGTGTTCAAGCCAGAAGCAGGCGCTGGAAAGCAAAAACGATCTAACTTCATGTCTGCCAAAATTGAAGATGCAGGATTTCCAATCGGGATGAAAGCCCTGCTTGGGATCTGCATGCTCGAAGAGATGGCTACCATCGAAGTAGGCCAGTCCATGTTGATCATTGGGGAAGTGGGAAGGCACCCAATCGAGAATAACGCCCAAGCCATTCTGGTGAAGATGATCAATGAGAAACATAAGATCCTGAGGCGAGCCGTATCTGCTGGTTGGCGCAAAGTAGTTGCTGGTTTGGTAACCCCACGAGCCATAAAAAGGATGCTCGGTGATAGGTAGAATCTCGAGGTGGGTAAACCCAAGTTTCAACATATGCTCGGTAAGTTGCGGGGCTAGTTCACGGTAAGTGAGCCAGCGGTTGCCATCTTCGGGAACTCTTTTCCAAGAACCCAAATGAAGTTCATAAATAGAAACCGGAGCATTATGAGCGATTTTGTTTCTACGCTCATCCATCCATGCAGAATCATTCCAAGCATAAGAAAGATTGCATAGCGCAGAAGCAGTGCGGGGTGCAATTTCCATCGCAAAAGCAAAGGGATCAGACTTTGCAACCTGATAACCCCCATGATTGGAAATAATATGAAACTTATAGAGATCGCCATTTTTCAAACCAGGAACAAAACCTGCCCAGATCCCAGAACTGCCTACAAGATGCATGGGATGAACGCCAGGCTCCCAATTATTAAAATCACCAACAACACTAACTGATTGAGCAGAGGGGGCCCAAACAGAAAAATGAAAACCGGTCTGGTTATCAAGAGTGAATGGGTGAGCACCTAGCTTTTCGTAAAGCCTGCTATGGTTCCCTTCATTAAAAAGATGAAGATCCAAAGGGCCAAGCAGATTTTTTTCAGGCGGTATCCAAGTATTATTATTTTCCACTAGCGATCCTATCATATGCAAGAGATCAAGCATGACTCCCATAAAAGGAGCACCATAAAATCCCTTATTGACATTGTATCCACAGACTTCCCATCTTGCCGGATTTCCTTGGATGTTTCTCAAGGGAACCTCTGTTACAATCGATTTATTAGACTCGATCCATTTGTTCGTACCAGAGAAAATATGGGGCCAGGCTTGCAATTAATCCTAATAATTCTGATCATTGCGGTGATAATCATCCTAATCAATCGGAATCTTCCAGAATTCACAAATGTTGAAACTTGGGAAGATTCATCCCCAGAACCGGGTAAAATTCAAACAGGGCAAGAGAATATCCAAGCAGCTTGGCTAAACGCCTTGGCAAAGCGAAAAGTCGAGATCCCCGCACTTTTTCTTATTGGATTAGGCGGAATCAACCTGATTATGGGCTCCGTGATCATGTTGCGCAGCATTCAAATCTCGCAAATTCCAACTGAAGATTTTGAACGCGACTACGAAGAAGCCAAAAATATCACACGAAAAATCATGCCCGAAGCGGCTATCAACCTCGATAACCAAGAACTCTCCATCAAAGAAATTCAAAAGAAAACCATCTGGATCAATGCAGGGTACTCTTGCTTCCTTCTAGGCGGATCATATCTGATGATTATGGGTGGTTGGAATATGCGCCAATTTAATTCCCTGGGCATGGTCATGCTTGGGGTCCTTTATTGCGCAATGCCTTGCGTCAGCTGCGCTGGTACTTGTGGCTTAGGCCAAGTTATCGCAGCATGGTGCTTGCTGGTACTATTCAACCCATTAGTAAGGCAGGAGTTTGCAAAAGTCGCAAACCGAAGCACCCAGAATCGTGATTCTGATTGTTAAAACATTTGCCAGGCTTTAATCATGATATTACAAATACCTTTAATGTTACTATTAGCTTTAGCTCAACCGCCCACACCCTTGATATGGGCTGCCGATGAAGAAGGTGGCGCACCTTATGTGTACCGAGATAACAAGCTAGGCCGGGTCGGATTCGAACTAGATATCATCAATGCCCTCGCAGAAGAATTAAAAAGGCCGATCGAATTTAAACAGTATGCGTTTGATAGTTTAATCCCAGGATTACTGAAAGGCGATTTTGACTTCGCAATGAATGGGCTGGAAATCAATGAAGAGCGCCAGGAAAAAATCCGATTTTCAAAGCCTTACTACATATACCGCCAGCAATTAGTGACCCGTGCCGATGAAAAAAGATTCAACACCCTGCTCGGATGCAAAAACACACAGGGCGCCATCGTAGGCACCATGGATGGCACCCAAGCAGAGCGCCTGCTAAACCAAGCTAAAATCCCAATCCGAACCTATTCTTCATCAACGGAAGCCTACTCCGATCTGGTTTCTGCTGGCCGTATTGATGCGGTATTTCTTGATCTACCCATGGCAATATCCTACGCACTACCCAACAAACGATTGCAGTTTGCAGGCAAACCAACAGCCCGAGGTTTCTACGCCATCGGATTTCATCCAAAAAATGAAACACTTGCAAAGGAAGTAGATGCTGCGATCGATGCTCTAAAAACCAATGGCAAACTACGATCGATTCTAGTGAAGTGGAATTTATGGGATGAATGCCAAGAAGAGCTTAGCCCGGGATTTTTATTCGAAGAAGAAGGCAGGCCCAATACTATCACACATTCTATCCTCGAAGAAAATCAAGCTTGGACAATAAATCGCTACCTACCATTGCTTCTCGAAGGCACTTGGGTAACCATCCAACTCACGCTTTGTAGTTTTGCATTGGCATTGGTTTTGGGTTTACCATTAT
>CAMDHK010000207.1 GCA_945897965.1 Candidatus Kuenenia stuttgartensis
AGCCTTCAGATAATTCCTCTCTTTCCTCTGGAATTAAGTTCTTCAATTTTAAGCCTCCTCGGATTTAATTTACTTTTCAGTTTTCAAAGCGTTCCCTTTTTCTGGGGATGAATTATTGCTTGCATATTTTTTATTGCAGCAATCCAAACCTTTGTGAAATTAATCCAAGTAAATTAAGTAGGAGTTAATATTATGAGTTCTTTTAAAAAGTCGCTTCCCATGAAAAGGAAAGCCTTTACCCTAATAGAGCTTTTGGTCGTAATTGCAATCATTGCAATCTTAATTGGGCTTTTATTGCCCGCGGTGCAAAAAGTGCGGGAAGCAGCAGCTAGAATGAGTTGCTCCAATAACCTTAGGCAAATAGCCCTAGGGATGGCTAACCATGAATCGGTTCGGGGTTATTTTCCTGGCTTATCAGATGGTGCGCCAAAACCTCTTCCTGCAGGTATGACCACTGCCCATTATGCCTTCGGTGTGCTCGCCAATTTATTGCCTTACCTTGAACAGGGCTCTTTGCAAAAGTTGATTGATTACTCAAAGCCTGCAACCCTTAGCGGTTGGAGAGGAGATATTAACCCCGTTCATGACCCTGCTGCTAGTTCGCAGATAAAAATGTTTTTATGTTCTTCTGATGGTGGGAATCCTCTTTTTGCCCTATCAAATACAGGTCGCACACCCAATGCCTTTACCACTGCGGGCACAAATTATGTATTCAACATGGGTTCGGGTACTGCCACAGCAAGGCAGGTGAATTATGATGCCCAATTTCCAACGGATGGAATGTTTTGGTACGGATCAAAAGTTAGTTATAGTGGAATAATGGACGGGGCTTCCAATACGCTGCTTGCATCAGAATGCTTGCTGGGCCCTGGTGGAACCGCCCCAACTTCAAGTACAACTCCACCTGATAGTACTGGTAGATATTATGTTGCCCTCCCTACAGGCACCTTTACCTCGAATTCTGTTATGCCTGGCGGGTGGATACGCGGCTCTGTTGTTTTAACCCGGCCTACGGAATGCGATACTGGCACGCGGGCTTGGGGCGTGATGCGTGGCAGCACTTGGTTTTGGGGCGGTCGAGACTGGAACTCGGTTTTCAACACAGCTCTCAAGCCCAATGATAGTTCCCTTGATTGCGGAGCCCATGGTAGGGGATGGTTTGCTGCACGAAGTAACCACTCAGGCGGTGCAAATTGTGCTATGGTAGATGGCTCGGTAAGGTTTGTCACCAATCAGATTGATTCTGTAATGTGGCAAGCTGCTGCAACGCGTGATGGGGGCGAAATTGGAACTCTGCCTTAAAATTGTATTGATATGGCTTAAGGAGTAAAATTAATGATTACTAATGGATCTTGGATGAAGTTGTTATTCCTTGGAGTTCCCGTAATTCTTGGTGGATCTCTGGGGTTGTACCTCGCAACTGATTTTGATGGCCCTACCTTTATTCCTTCTTCCTGCTACAATCAATCAGAGCCAAAGGGGGATTCCAAGAGTTTCCCCCTCGAGCAATATGATGTCAAGGATACTCAGGAACGCCCTAGCCTTGCAGTCGATGGCAAGGGCCGGATCTATCTTGCTTGGGCCTCTCAGACCAGTGATGCAGACAAGAAACTTTTGCTTGCAACATCGGATAATCAGGGTGAGTCTTTCAATGCAGCTAAAGAAGTGATCAAGTCTGGCATATTCAAAGCCGTATCCCAGATGAAGGGTAAAACCATTTCCCGCGATGTCCGCATGACTCCCCATGTGATTGCAGGGAAGGACGAAATCTTCCTGGCTTGGACTGAAGCGTTGCCCGATTTAAAGGGCGTTCGGATGGTGGTTTCTTCCTCGAAGGATGGTGGCGAAAGCTTCGGAACCCCTGCCCCGGTTCACCATGGCGAAAATGCCCGTGCTACTTTTACCTCCATATCTCTTGGCCAAGATGGCACCATGGTTTCTTCATGGCTTGATAATCGTGATAAGAAGCAAAAAACATTTGCTTCAGTAAAAGGCCCTTCAAAAACCGAATTCGCAATCGAAGAAACTGCGGGTGCGGGGGATCCAGATAAAGGCGTTTGCCCTTGCTGCCCAACTTCAACTTTGGTCGCTTTAGATGGCACTGTTTATGTTGCATTTAGAAACATAAATGATGGTTACCGCGATTTTTATATCAGTAGAAGGAAGCCCGGTGCAGCTTCTTTTGAAACCCCTATCCCTGTTATTTCCCCAACTTGGAAGTTCGATGGCTGCCCTCATGATGGTGCCTCCATGGTTTTGGCAGGAGATACATTTCATATCACTTGGATGGATGCCCGCTCTGGTTCGCAGCGTTGTTATCATGCTTACGCCAACTGTAATGAAATGAAATTCACTGCAACGGAGTTACACCCAATCACTCAGGGGAGTCAGGGAAATGCCAAGTTGGCGCTGGATGCACGAGGTGATGTGCATGCGGTTTGGGAGGAAAGCAAGGAAGCGGCATTGGTGGTTGATGCGGGTGCAGAACACAAACATGGAGCGCAGGATTTTAGTGCCGGAGTTGGTCGAAACATCATGGTTGCTACATTCGAAAAAGAAGGGAAGAAATTTGGCTCAGTGAAAGCTGTAGACGAAAAGTCCGGAGTGTTTCAAACTAGGCCTGCGATTGCAATCGCCCAAGATGGAGATTTACTTATTGCTTGGAATGAGCTTTCTGAAGCTGGAAAAGCGATAAAATTCAAGAAGGTAAAGTGCGGTGCAATAGTGGTGAAAGAATCGAAACCATGAGCCAGATGCCTGCAAAAGGAAATTCGGTTTTAATCGCAACCATGGTTGGGCTTTTTGCCATTGCAGTTGGTGGCGGATTATTGATTGGAAAAAGAAGCACACCCAAAAACCCAACACCAGAGCAATCGTCTTCTCGAGGACCATTTCTTTATCAGGGAATGTGTGCATCTTGCCATGGGGCTGAAGGAAGGGGAGACGGTGTCTCCGCCCAGAATTTAAAAAGCGCACCTCGAGATTTTTCTCTGCGTCCTTGGAAAACTCTGATCGATTTACCTTCGATTAAGAAAGTAATTGTTGACGGAATTCCGGGCACCGTAATGCCCGGAATTAAAAATGCTTTGGCAGAACCTGATCTGGAAGCCTTGGCGAAGCATGTTTTGAAGTTGGCTGATCAAAACCCATCTCCCACCATGAAAGTGGTTTCTGCGACTGACCAACTTGCTATAGATGCTGGGTTTGTTTTAGTTGCAAATAACCCCGCACCGTTATTGCAATTGGAAGATGAACAGGGGAATAAATCAAAGCTTTCAGATTATAAAGATAAAACAGTAATGCTTCATTTCTGGGGGGTGCAATGCCCGCATTGCTTAAAGGAGATGCAATCCCTGTTGGAACTAGAGAAATCGTTTCAAGGGAAATCGTTTGTTGTGCTCCATGTTTGCACGGATGAAGATGATGCAAAAGTTGCCCAACAAATTGCTTCGAAATATGCGCCTGGCATTAAAATCGTTGTTGAAACTTCTGGTATTGGCCTGGCCCGTTATGAGGTGCAAACCCTGCCTGCATTCTGGCTGATTGGGGGCGGTGGCCGTACCTTGGCTCGGTCGACGGGTGCTAAAGATTGGGCTTCTAGTTCTTGCAAAAATTTTATTGAAAGCCTTATACCAAACTAAATAATTTATTATTAATGTCGTTTTGATTATTCATTATTTCGTTTATTTCCCTCAACTGCCAACCCTCTTCCCTTCAGGAAAATGGCCTTTTACTTTGCAAGTCCGACTGTTTTACTTTTCCTTCCCACTTTTCTTACAAAGTCTACCCACGGAGGCGGGTGGGCTGTGTTTTTAATCTCCATTTATCTGAAAGCATTCCAATCAAAGCACCCATAAACTTTGATTGGTTTAATTAAATATTCAACTAGGCGAATTTTATAACTCTAATTTATAATCGAGTTTCAATTCTTATTAAAATATGTACCGTAATTAAAAGTTTAAAATTCCATTTTGTTGTAACCGGCCACTGATTTGCGTTAATCTAATTTAAAGTATTGAAAACTAAATCGTTCCATGAAACTAAATCAGGTGGGGCAAGGTATGAAGCTTATGAGAAATGAATGCGTTGCTGCGATTCTTTTGTTATCGATTTTAGAATTAACCCAAAGCTCAGAACCTAAAATAGCCTTGGTCAACTTAGGCAAGAATTTGAATCTAGAGTTAGTTTTGATTCCTTCAGGTAAGTTTACGATGGGGTCTCCAGAGGATGAAAAAGGTCGCAGTAATAATGAAACACTTCACGAAGTTACTTTATCAAAATCATTTTACCTAGGTAAGTATGAGGTCACGCAGGAGCAATGGGAAGCGTTGATGGGAAACAACCCAAGTTCCAATAAGGGGGCCAAGTTGCCCGTAACGGATGTAACTTGGAATGATTGTCAAGAGTTTATCAAGAAACTGAATGCAAACACCAAGGGTGGGTATCGATTACCTACAGAAGCAGAGTGGGAATATGCTGCTAGGGCAGGTACCAAAACAGCTTTCTCCTTTGGGGAGACTATTACCCCTAAGGATGCTAACTATTCTGATTCTAAAATTGGTAAACCAAGTGCGGTAGGAAGTTATAAGCCGAATGCATTTGGATTGTATGATATGCACGGCAATGTTTTTGAATGGTGTCAAGATTGGCGAGCTGTTTATCCTGTGGTTGCGGTGACTGATCCAGTCGGGCCAAATGGTGGAATGATTCGAGTGGTGCGTGGTGGATCATTCAGCTTTGATGCAAGAGATTCTCGCTCTGCGGATCGAGACCTAAGGGCCACCCCTGACGAGCAAGGTGACCATATCGGTTTTCGTCTAGCGAAGTAAAAAAGGCGCAGGTTAAAATGAGGTTGGCAAGTGAACGGTTAATTTAAAATGCTATCTAAACTAACCAGAATAATGAATTAATTTTCTAATGGAGCTTACGCCGGTTCTACATTTCTTTTTGCATTTGTGATCGCAAAAAGAATGATTCCCGCTAGCATTCCCAGTGCGCTAGTCATGTTTAGGCCCAAGCTAACTAGATGACTATTGGTGAAATCCTTGCGGGCTTGCAGGGCACTTTTAACCAGGTCTTGGTTGTATGCTTTTTGCAATAGAACTTGATCGGTTAGGCGGGCGCGCTCGATGCGGTCTTTTTCTACCTTCGGTTCCCAAGCCCACCCTGCGATCGCCAAAAGTAATCCCACGCCAATACAAGCCAGCATAGTTTTCCCTAAAGTTCCTGCGGGATTTCTTCTTTGATTTCCCCATAAAATAATAAGCGCAGTGAAACCACAAATCACTTGGATGGAAAAGTAAATGGGAAACGCAGGGGAAACCACAACGCCTGCGAGTCTGCTGGCCTGTTCCTTTAATAGAGGGTTGGGGAACCCAACAGGGGTGTTTGCTTTAAATGCCTCGGGGGTGGGGAGCCAGTAGGGCGGGTTTTCGGTGACACACAACTTTTCGAACCAAGTGAATACACCAGGCCCGATTACCCCAGTAAAGAAAACCACAGTGCCTAGCCAGATCCCTAGCGATAACTGTAGCAGTATACTTGCAACGCTACGCCAAAGGGTTGAATCTTTAACTCGGTTTTCTGCACCCGCCCAAAGCCTATAGATATTAGGGATGTGCTTTATCCAAACAAGCACAGTTGCAAGAAAAGTAAAAGCCAAGAGATACATGCTGCCTTGAGTTCCTGATTTTAAAGCGATGATAGCTTGAGAAGAACAAAGAGCGATAGTTGACGCTAATGACCCAAGCGAGACAAAACCCCAGGAAGATGTAAAAGCGGCCCATGTTAAAAGGGCTAGAGCTAACGGAATTGGGACAAGCATTGCCATCGCTCCTGCGCTGGTTGCTATGCCCTTGCCCCCTTTGAATTTTAAATAAATCGGGAAAAGATGCCCGAAGATTGCAGATGCACCCATAAGAATGCCTGCGATTTCGGGCCCTAACGGGGTATCCAAATAAAGCATTCCTGCTTTTGCAGGTAATGCCCCTTTCAAAGCATCTAGAACGAACACCGCAAGGCCGTATTTGGCCCCGAGTACTCTACCCACATTGGTAGCGCCAATGTTGCCACTTCCCTGATTTAGGATGTCGATCCCTTTGATTTTCGCCAAAAAAAGGCCGAAAGGAATCGCACCAACAAGGTATGAAACGATGATTCCAATAGACAAATATCCAAATTGTTCCATGAATTAACTCTATTTTTGAGTCGAAACACCCACCTAGAACTATCATACAGCTTTTAAAGTTAGAATTGGATGCATATTCTTTAGTAATTGTGTCGATAAATGTGGTAAAGTTATGAAGTTAAGGTTAAGATAAGTTAAGTTACCTACCCAAAGATCAATCCTGATCAAAATTGCTGGAGTTTTGCATGGCTGGCACCAATATAAGAGCATGTGACGAGTTTAACCTTCTGAGCCATTCGCGCAGAGGATTTATCAAAGCTGGTTCGCTTGGAATGTGTGGCTTGGCTCTTCCTCAATTACTAAGGCAGGAAGCTATGGCTTCTGCTTTAGGAAAGCCTGTTAACCGGGAAAAATCTGTAATTATTCTTTGGATGCGTGGCGGCCCCAGTCAGCATGATATGTGGGATCCTAAGCCCGATGCCCCTGTAGAAATTCGGGGCGAGTTTAAACCTATTGCCACTAGTGTTCCGGGTATTCAAGTTTCCGAATTACTTCCTAAAACTGCTAAGATCATGCATAAATGGTCGATTATTCGTAGCATAGCGCATCGTTCGATCGATGGGAATGTTGGCCATTCCGCTGGCGATCAGATTTGTTTTACGGGTTACCCTAGTGGCCCGAGTCCCGATACCAATGTAATGCCCAGCTGCGGTTCTTATGCCGCTAAGCAATTGCAACACTTAAACACCGCAATGCCTGCATATGTGATGATTCCAAAGAATGTTCCTGGAACGGGTTCTGCTTGGTTAGGAAAATCGTATGCAGCGTTTGAAACCATGGCGGATCCTGCTGTAACGGGGCCATTTAAAATTCCAAACTTTACTTTTGCAGAGGGCGTAGATGCGGGCAGATTAGGTGAAAGAACAGCCCTTTTAAATACTTTGAATAATCCCGACTTAGCAGAATCGATGAAAAATCTCGGAGATTACCAGAATCAAGCCCTCGGTATTCTTTCGAGCGGAAAGGCTCGGGCTGCTTTTGATCTCGATAGCGAACCGCAATCCTTAAGAGATCGTTATGGGTTTATGCCCGCATTTGATCCGGCCGATCCGCAACGATGTGGCGCACCTAATTGGGCCCAACGCATGCTGCTTTCTCGAAGATTGGTTGAGGCAGGTGTTAGGATGGTAACAGTTGATCTTCGTTGGTGGGATTTCCACAAGCAAGGTTTTGACTCGCAAAAACGAGGGTTCCTACCACGCTGGGATATGGCATATTCTGCCTTCATTGAAGACATGGAATCCCGTGG
>CAMDHK010000208.1 GCA_945897965.1 Candidatus Kuenenia stuttgartensis
AGATTGGAATAACAAAAGATAAAAAAGAAGCCCCGCAAATTTCTTTGCGGGGCCCAGCGGTTGAGGATTATCAGGATTACCAGGCTGAGGACAGTTTGATTTATTAAAACCAACTCCGCCCAACATTAATGTTCATTTTCATGAACAAACCTGCCCATCACACACCTCGAAGTATCTTTCTAATTTAGAAAGCGTTTACTTCTGAGATAGTGGGCACAGGAACGATACTAGCAGATTTACCTGCTGGCAGTTTTTCGGCACCCTTAGGAGCTGCTTTAGGAGCGCTCTCTGGGGTAACTACTTCGCAGCAATCATTCTTGTGCATTTTGGCACGAAGTTTGTCAAGAATGCTTACTTTGCATGGGTCGCATACGTCAGCTTTCTTTTCGCACTTCACTACCTTAGGAGCTTCGCACTTCGGTGCGTCGCAGCAATCTTTCGCCAACTTGGCGCGAAGTTTGTCAAGAAGGCTTACTTTGCATGGATCGCATGCTTCAGCTTTCTTTTCAACTTTCACGATCTTAGGAGCTTCGCACTTTGGTGCGTCGCAGCAATCTTTTGCTAACTTAGCGCGAAGTTTGTCAAGAATGCTTACCTTGCATGGATCGCATGGGTCAGCTTTCTTTTCGCACTTCACTACTTTAGGAGCTTCGCACTTTGGTGCATCGCAACAATCTTTCGCAAATTTTGCGCGAAGTTTGTCTAGCAAGCTTGGCTTGTCGCAGCAACTGCTATCACAAGTGCTTGTAGAAGTAACAGCAGGTGCAGCTGCAGGAGCAGCGTCAGCACCAGCAACCCATGCTGTGGTCAAAAGTAAAAAAGCAGCGTTCACGAATCAACACCTCCATATAGAGACATATTTATTAGCAACAAGCCCCATCCCAGCGAGACAATCCCGACCGAGCTTGTGGGCCTCTGCCTGCCCTGTTCCTCTTCCGTCTCTCAAAGTGAAGATCCTCGTTTATGTCTCTAAAAACTTAGATCTCGCACTTCACAACTATTCTTTCGGCACCCAATCTTTCCCGGCTTGAACAAGTTTCCCAAAAACTTTTTGCCCCCTATCTTCTGTGTATACCCCTTACTTCCCCTACCCAGATTTACCAAACGCCTAGGTAAAAACCTTTAATACTACGCATTTGTCCCACTCTCACTTTTTTCAGCGTTTTACACTTACTCTTTTTACAACAATTTATGCTCCACTTTTGACCAGTGATTTCAACCTAATCAAATAAAGGGATTAGACTTATGGAAAATGTAAGAATTGGTTTTGGGCACTAAAGCGAGACAAGATGATAGATGCTTTGGATTTGGTTAGGCTTTTGCTTTCAGGTTGCATCGACCTAGAGCAATGCTTTTAGCTCTATGTTTTATCTCAAAATGCGTTTAATTGCCTATCTTACGATTTACTCACAATCGTTTTAGGCGTTATGCATTCACTTTTATTGATGAGGTGTTTTTTTTAAACAGCGAAATGAATTGCCCAAACACTCTATCTTGAATTTGATTGATTTTACGAATTGGAACTCGCTCGCACTTTAATTACCGTAAAAGATCCCAGACAAGATGCAAAGTGACAAAAAGGCATAATAAGTGAATCGAATCATTTCTTTCCTTCTTCATTTCTTTAGAGTTTAAAGTTACTTTCAACTATTAGTTTTTATCGGCATTATTTTGATCGAGCTTGCGCATAATTAGGATGATTCTGATTGGCGAGTTTAGGCAAGATACGATTACATCCTTGTTAATAACTGCCAAATAGTTAAACTCCCTTACAATGAGATAAGGCACACTAGGAAGAAACGTGTCACCTTTTACTTTGCATTTATAACTTCGATTTTAAAAGGAAGTGCTTTTTGTCCGCTTCAAAGAAATGGGTTTTGCTGGCGCACGATACCGAACTTTGTACAAGCCTTGCAAAAAAAGCCAAGATATCCCCTGTTATTGCCCAGCTTCTTATTAATCGTGGGATTGATTCGCCCGAAAATGCATTTCGCTTTCTTAACCCTGTTTTAAAAGGGTTACACGATCCAGCTCTTTTGCCTGGTGCTTTAGATGCTGCAACACTCATTTTGCAAGCTTTAAAAACAGGCAAAGTTATATGTGTCTACGGGGATTACGATGCGGATGGCATTTCCGGGACCGCTATCCTTATAAGGTTACTTCGCATCCTTGGAGGAAACCCTAGGTTCTATGTGCCAAAGCGTCTTGAAGAGGGTTATGGGCTGAATTCCAACGCGCTTCAATCTCTAGCCCGCTCTGGCGTTCAGCAAGTCATTACTGTTGATTGCGGGATTGCAAGCATCGAAGAAGCGAAAATAGCTAAATCCTTAAACATTGAATTGATTATCACCGACCATCACGAAATGAAGGCCACAATTCCCGAAGCGGCTGCGGTCGTTCATCCGCGCCTGCCGGGGGGTACATACCCCTTCGGCGAGCTTTCGGGTTCTGCGGTAGCATTAAAACTTGCATGGATGATTGCTGTACTTCATAGCGGAAATTCTAAAGTTGAAGGTTTCCTCAGAGATTTCTTGGTCGAGGCCATCAGCCTAGCCTCTCTTGGCATTGTTGCTGATGTTGTTCCTTTACTTGATGAAAATCGAATTTTAGTACGAAGCGGTTTGGAAAGGCTCACAAAGTCTGCCAACTTTGGACTTCAAGCAATGGTCAAGGAAAGTAACCTCAACGAAAAACGAAAACTGAATTCCACTGATATTGGTTTCAATTTAGCTCCTAAGTTAAATGCAGCAGGCAGAATTGGATGCGCACAACTTGTGGTTGACCTCTTGATCACCAACCGCATGGATCAAGCCAGAGAGATAGCACTTTTCCTTTCTGATCAAAACAAACAAAGACAAAAAATTGAAAGGCAAATTCTTACTGAAGCCAAGGAACTTGCAGAATCCGAGGAGTTCCTGCATGATCCTTTCCTAGTACTCGCTGGCACCACATGGCATCCTGGCATTGTCGGGGTGGTTGCTGGCAGACTTACCGAAGAATTTGGCAAACCCTGCATCGTTCTAGCACCCCCTGTTACCTCTTCTACAACTTCCGATACTTCAACCGAAGACGAACCTCTCCAAGTATCCCCAACCATTTGGTCTGGTTCTGGAAGATCTGGCGGCATGGTTAAACTTCATGAACTTCTTGCCGAATGCGAATCGCTTGTAGTGCGTGCGGGGGGGCATGCCGCTGCAGCGGGTCTACAAATTGAAAAAGATAAAATACCCTTACTTCGTCAAAAGCTTTGCCAACTTGTAAAAGAAAAATACCCCACCGGGATCAAGCCTGCCAAGTTGATTTTGGATGCAGAGGTGCCATTATCTGCTTTGACTCATTCTTTGGTAAAAGATCTTGATCAACTTGAGCCTTACGGCATGGGGAATAAAAAACCAATTTACCTCGCCACAAATCTTATTGTTGAAAAAGAGCCTACTCTTGTTGGCACGGATGGACTGCACCTTCGTTTCCAAGTTTCACAAGCAGGCGTAAAACTTTGGGCCATTGCTTTTCGCATGGGTAAAAGAAAAGAAGAGTTAATGTCCAATGGCGGAGCTATCTCCCTAGCTTTTACACCCAAGCTTAATGAATGGAACGGCTTTACATCGGTCAGCCTTGAAGTGGTTGATTTTCAACCATTGCAAAACCCAGACCTGGAATAGAGACAAACCATGCAACTGCATTTGCAAGGCCATCGTGGCGCAAGGGGTAACAGGCCTGAAAATACTTTTTCCTCCATCGAATTTGCAATCGATTGTTTAGTGGATTCCATCGAAACCGATCTGCATCTTTGTGCCGACGAACAAGTAGTTTTGTTTCACGACCATTTTTTTTCATTAGCACAATCGAATCACCATTTCCAGATCAACGAATTTAATCTTCAAGCATTACAGACTGTTTTCAAAAATGTTCCATCAAAAAACGAAAGGTTCCCCCTACAAGAATTTATCAACGGCCCGCTCTCTACCATTTACTGCAAGCGGCACAATTTGAATTGCTGGGCGCCACCTACCTTGGATCAGTTCTTTGATTTTGTCGATTTCTATGCGGGCGAAGAAGGAAAGACCTTTGGAAAAACGCTTGCACAGCAAAAAGCTGCAGCCTTACTTTCTTTTGATTTGGAAATAAAGCAGCTTCCTTTTCTAGAGTGTAAAAGCGAAATTATCCTGCACATTATCAAGGAACAAATAGACAAGAGAAAATCACAAAACCGGATTATCCTAAGATCTTTTGATCATCCTATTTTAAAGCAGGCTAAAAAGCTTTTACCTGATTGCACTCTGGGTTTGCTCGCTGATGGAACAATCCAAGTAGATTTAATTCGAGAAATGATCGACACGGGGGCTTCGTTATTCTGCCCGAAATTTGACACCCTAAACAAAGTAATCATTGACGAAATGCATAACCATCATTTCAAAATATTACCTTGGACTGCCAATAATCCCACTGAATGGGATAAGCTTCAAAAACTAGGAGTCGATGGCATCACCACAGATTTCCCGGAAGCATTCAGAATTTGGCAAAGTTCTCAAACTCAAAAAAGATAACCCTTGCTTTTAAGGGTTACCTCTTTTTATGGATTGTTTGTTCAACTTTGGGTTGTTAATCCATCGCAGAACAAAACATTATTATCGACGGAAGCTAAGGAGTGATTTCCTACGGGAGTTGGAAGAATCAAATGATTCTACTTCCTTAGGTGCTTCTGCGGTCTTGTTTTCCATGGTAGAAACTGGGCTGGAAGGAACCATTGCTACAGAACCACCACTTGACCTGCCTCTACGGAACATTTTGCTGCTTGATGAAGCAGAGCAATTGCCCGAAGCGCAAGAACTTGCGACCGAAGAAGAACTCGATGCGGAGCATACGCCACCTGCGCACTCAGCGCCCGCAACCGCTTGACCCAAACCTATTGCAAGAATAAAACTAATCATCAAAACCTCCTGAAAAACAAAAGACCTTTTTCAAAGATCTTCCAAAACAATTCCAGACTAGGTTTCTTCCCTGAAACGCTATTTAACAATCCCTGGAACAAAAAACAAACTACCCCTTCTTGAAGGAGCAAGCCATTTGCTATTCAATTGATAACCGTTTGGATTCCATTCCAAGAGTTGGCAGTATCGATGCATATCGATTTGGTGATGTTAGAAGGGTAAAAAGTGAATGGCAACAAAAATAGGTAGATTTTGACGATTTTTCCGATTGTAGCAATTTTTAGATTTAGGCAAAGTGTTACGGTGACTAGGTTAACAATTTATTTCCCACTTTTAAGAATTATTCAGATTTTTCGCCCTATTCTGTACAAAAGAACACTAAACGTGACTGTTTTTCGTCCGTAGTTTGAGTTTTGAAAAATGGTTTGGCTTTTTCAATTATTAGGACTTTTGTGATGCCATTATTTTCTTGGTTAGAAAGAAACCCTGACTTCATTTAGGTATTTACATTATAATGACGAATTGTCTAATATGGAGATGGAGGTCCTATTTATGAATTTACTTCAAAAACCCACTTATTGGGTAGCCACTGCTATCACTTTGGCGCTTTTGGCACTCGGCTTAAATTCCCTTTTCCCAGATCTTCTAACTTTAAGGGTTAACCTTTTAGTTATTGGGTTTATTCTTGCCCTTGCTGCTTTTAGCATTGCCCTCTCACAAAGGCTTCATGATGAAACCTCTAACGGCACCCTATCCCTTACTACTTTTGGTCTATCCTTGGCACTTTTGATTTTAACCAATTCCATGGACCCGAGTTGGGACTCGCTTATTCTGGCAGGTTCGGTTTTTACCGCAGTCTCATTATTTTTAGGAATCTTCGTTTTGTTGCCTCTCTTGGCTAAAAAAACCACCGCTATCTGTTTTGTGTTATTTCACTTTGCAAGCATTATCACAGCAGTAACTTCAATCGAGCCACCCAATGCACCGGCTTCGTGGCTTGCCACTAATCTTTGGGCATACTACTTCAGGCATTATTTAACTTTTGCTTATTTGAATAATGCTTACCATTTTTATTCTCCGGAACCTGGGCCACCTGTTCTACTTTGGTCCAAGATCCAATATGAAGATGGAACTTTTCGCTGGTTTAAAATACCCAATCGAACTGAAAGCCCAATTCAAATGCATTATCAGCGCATGCTTTCGGTCACAGAAAGCACGAATGTTGCAAGTAGTCAGACTCCAGAAAATTGGGAAGAAAAACTGCAAAGGCGGAATCTTGCGGGTTTGGCTAATCAACCGCAAATTACGCCGCTTAACAGATCAATGTCGCAATCTTATATGTTTAAGGAGCCAGCAGATTATTCAAAAAGAATGCTCGCATCCTATGCCCTTTATCTAACCAAAAAATTCGCTCATCCCGCAGATAAACCTAACATCAACATCGATAACATAAAAATTTACAGGGTCACCCATAGCATCATTACCCCCACAGATATGTCTCGAGGTGAAAACGCCTTAGATCCAACCTTGTATTATCCTTATTTCATGGGAAGCTTTGACAAAAATGGTAATCTCATAGATCCTAATGACGCCTTTTTGTATTTCTTATTACCCATAACACGTAACGCTAATCCTAATGAACCCTCAGTATTGAACCATTCTCTTGATATTCATGCTGGAGATGTAAAAATCGTGCCCGAAAAGGAAGGCGGCAACTAATGAGCACTGGAAAACATTCTGTTTTTGATCGGCCTGCTGCTTCGTCTGCCAATGTAAATCAAAGTAAGGCCAACGTGGAAGATTCAGAAGGGTGGCTTGAACAATTCGACCGGTTTTGGTTTACGCCTGTTGCACCTAATGCCATTGGGTTAATTCGCCTTATAACCGGGTGTTTAATTTTCTATATCACCTTGTGCTACAGTTTTGAATTATTAGCTTTTGTTGGCCCCGAAGGGATAGTCAATCAGGGCCTTGCGGATCATTTCAGAAAAGATACGCCCATGTATGTAATGGCGCCTGAATGGTCTGAAAACACGATTGAAATCACTAAATCAAATCTTAGTTGGTCTGTTTTTTATCATGCGACAAATCCTTATTGGATCTGGGCTTTTCACCTTGGTTTCTTAGCTGCGAATTTTTTCATGGCTGTGGGTTTGTTTTCTAGGACTAGTGCGATTATTTCATGGATAGGGGCATTGGCTTATATCCATAGGGCGCCATCCGGACTTTTCGGAATGGATGCGATGATTATCATTCTGCTTTTTTACATGATCATTGCACCGGGCGGAGAGATTTATTCGCTTGATCATTATTTTCAAAAACTGCGCAGGAAAAAAGCGGGCGATCCCAATTGGAACGAACCCCCTAAACCTTTGATCCTTTCCAATTTCGTTACCCGAATGATTCAGATTCATTTCTGCATCATTTACCTTGCTGCAGCAACCTCAAAACTTCAAGGCTCTTCCTGGTGGAATGGGACTGCTCTTTGGGGAGTTTTAGC
>CAMDHK010000209.1 GCA_945897965.1 Candidatus Kuenenia stuttgartensis
CACCCCGTCGACGGGCCTCGGATGGCATTAGACGCAATACCCAAATCACGTACCGAGTCCCTCGAAGACAAAACCGGTGACTCGGCGTCTCAGTACCGGGAACATGCCGCAAATTTTCTTGATTGCATCCGCACTCGGAAGACCCCGATCAGTGATCTGGTCAGCGCCCAGCGTACGGCGTCCGCCTGTCATCTAGCGAATCTTTCGCTCCGTCTGGGGCGATCCCTGCGTTGGGACAGCACAAAGCAAACAATTCCTAATGATCCCAATGCTGTGAAAATGTTGTTGCGTCCGTATCGGGCTCCGTGGGATCATGAACTACGTGCCCTTGGGATCGAAACGACAACTGGGTGAATACGCATGAATCGACGAACATTCCTAGCAAGCAGTGTGGCGGGTATCGGCGGCACTTCCATTGCCATTCATGCTGACGAGCCGGTACCGAGGAGTAACCTAGGCTTACTGTTGTACTCCTACGGCTTTCGAGCAAGAAGGGACGCTAGGAAAGAGTTCGCACGACCGGCGAACTTCTTGTCATTCGCCCATGAAAGAGGGGCGAATGCGGTACAACTTGCGCTCGGTATATGTAATGAGAAGGACTGCCTTGCGATTCGACGACTGGCCGAGAAGCGAGAGATGGCTATCGAGGGGATCGTCGCTCCGCCAAAAGATACCGCGATAGACCGCGATCGATTCAACTCGGAACTGAAGACTGCTCAGGCCTGCGGTGCTATCGTAATGCGTATGGTGATGCTGGGCGGTCGCCGTTATGAAGTTTTTCAAAGAGCGGAGGATTACCCGGCTTTTGCGAAACAGGCTACAACCACACTCAAAGAGGCTGAGCCAATCGCAGCTCGGTACAAAGTGCAACTCGCAGTCGAGAACCATAAAGATTTGAGGATCGATGAGTTGATACAGCTCATTAAGACCATTTCGAGCGAATGGGTCGGCATCTGCCTGGACACCGGTAACAACCTGGCTCTACTCGAAGACCCTATTGCAACAGTCACCGCGTTGGCCGCTCACACTCGCACAGTTCATCTGAAAGATATCGCTTTTGAAGAGGCTCCCGAGGGCTTTCGCATGGCCGAGGTTCCACTCGGCCAAGGTTCCCTTGATCTTCCCCTTATCGTGAAGACGATCCGTCAGGCAAACCCCAAAGTGCGTTTTCAACTCGAGATGATAACTCGTGATCCGCTCCTCATTCCCTGTCTACAGGACAAGTACTGGGCTACTCTTGAACGTGTTCCGGGCAGTGATCTTGCTCGAACGCTCGCCATGGTCCGCAAGCAAGCAGTCCCACAGCCGTTGCCTAGACTTTCCAAAATGTCGCCTCCTGAACAGATCGAGATCGAGGATCGTCAAGTGCGGGAATCATTCCGAAATGCCGCAAAATCGAAATTGATCGCTAATTAAACCATGTGGAAGCAATTAAAGATGCATTCGAGAAGGAAGTTGCTCTAGACCAACATACAAGTCTTTGGATTCAGAAGATTGATAAAGATCCGAAGGCATATGGAGTCAATGATCTTCATTCTAAGTTAGCTAAAATAGGTTTGATTCCGTCAAGAATAGGCAACGAGATTCAGTCGAAATTCCCATTAAAAAAATACCTGCAAAAATATATTGAAGATGGGATTAAGAATGGCAAGCATGCCCAAACGATTGATAAATGGAAATACACTATTAAAGCATTGTTTAGGTTTATTCCACCCAGCACGGATATCAGGAACATAACTGTACTTGATGCAAAGAACTGGTATGACTCTATCTCAAATTATGAGTTCAAACCAAATAAGAAATACAGTGTTTGTACTCTGGGGAAATATGTAAAAGTGATTCGTCAGTTTTTTGAAGAGTTCAAGGACATGGAGATCATTAGCAGGAATCCATTTAGGAAGATCCGATCTGCAGGGAATTCAGATCCGAGCAGAAAAGTGTATGTTGCCAAGGAGGTCGCTCAATACTTTTTTGAAAATTGTCCTGATTATCAATCGAAAATGCTTATTGCATTAGCAAGAATGGCGGGCTTAAGGATACCGTCAGATATTATTATGCTCAAGTTTGAAGATATAGATTTTGAAAAAGGTCTTTTTGTGATCCATGGTTTAAAAGGAAAAACCAATGGTGATAGGGTAGTTGAAATGGAAAAAAGAATATGCCCGATTTTTCCTGATTTAAAACCTGTATTCCTAGAGGCTCTTAGGAATAGGGTTGAAGGACAGGAGTTTATTTTCCCTGTTTGTAAGCAATGGAATGACCCAATTTTTGCAAAACAGAGGAAAGGTAAGAACATATCCATGAATGTTAGGCGGTGGTTCAAAAAACTAGGCATTCCTTTATGGGCTAAGTTGTTTGTTAATCTACGAGCAAGTTTGATAACAGATTTGTTGGATAAATATCAGCAATATTTTGTTTGTAAGTGGTTGGGAAACACTCCAAATGTGGCAGACAAGTACTATCGAATGATTACGCCAGAGCATATTGCGGTAGCTGCAGGAAAAGGTGATTCTAAGATTGCCAACGAAATTGCCACCAAAAATGGCAACGAAAATGTCAACTTTTCGCCCGATTTAGTGACATTTCATGCAAAAATGCAAAGTTGCCAACTCAATGAAAAAAAGCCATATCTGCATGCAGTATATGGCTTTAAGTCTGAAAACAGTGGCAATTGTAGCTTCCCGACAAGGACTCGAACCTTGAACATCCTCGTTAACAGCGAGGCGCTCTACCATTGAGCTATCGGGAAATATGGCACCAAGACATTATCTTGCATTACCTATAATAAAAGATAAGTTCTGCGTTCAATCTCGGCAAGATGAGTTTATGGATTAATGGACATAAAGTTAGGTATGAAAAAAGCAATTACTGTAGTTATTGGTGGCGGATTGGCAGGTTTGGCCGCCGCAGGAACCTTGTCTAGGCATGGACAAAAAGTTGTTTTAATCGAATCTAAGGGGAAAATAGGGGGTAGAGCCACATCTTTTGTGGATTCCGCCAGCGGCGACCTAATTGACAATTGCCAACATGTGAGTATGAAGTGCTGTACAAACTTGCAGTATTTTTGTGAAGAAATTGGCATAGGCCATTACATAAAAGATGAGCCAAGCATGTTTTGGCGGACCCCCGATGGTAAAACCAGTCTTTTCAAGGGTGTCCAATTGCCTGCTCCTTTGCATTTTGCCAAGAGTTTTTTAGGTGCCCATTTTCTCAATTGGAATGAAAAAATCAGATTAAGCTTGGGTATGGGGTTATTAAGGTTAACGAAGGAAGAAGAAGATGCGCCTTTTTTAGAATGGTTAGCCAATCATTTTCAGTCGCAGCGATGTATTGAGCGTTTCTGGGCTCCGGTGTTAATAAGTGCGTTAAATACGCCCATGGAAAAAGTCGGATTGCATTACGCACGCAAAGTCTTTGTCGATGTGTTTTGGAAAAACTCCAAAGCCTACCAGCTTGGCTTACCTGTGGTGCCTCTTTCCAGACTTTATGGTGAAGAGGTGATTTCATGGCTTAAGAAAACAGGTGTTGAAATTCGCTTTGGTAATGCCGTTAAAACGGTTGGGTTGAAAAGTGATTCTTCCTGGGAAGTCCTTTTAGATAACTCTGAGGTGATTAATGCTGACAATATTGTGGTTGCGGTGCCATTTCAGCGGGTTGCTGATTTACTTGGCCCAATAGCCCATTTAGACCCCGCAATAGGAATGTTGCAAGGTTTAAGAACTGCGCCTATCACGAGTGTGCATTTGTGGTTTGATCGCCCGATTACTGACCTTCCGCATGTTGTGCTTTTGGATTCGATTGGCCAGTGGCTTTTCTCGCGGGGAAAAAATGAACAAGGGGAATATTACTACCAAGTGGTAATCAGTTCTTCAGCAGAGTTGTTGAAGAGTGGGCATGATGCGGTGTTAAAAACAGTTATGGCTGAACTGCCTGGCTTCTTTGCGGATGTTGCAAAAGCTCAATTAATTCGTGGCAGAGTGGTTAGCGAGAAACAAGCTACTTTTGAATCTTCCTATGGTGTGGATGAATTTAGGCCCTTGCAAACTACGCAGATCAAAGGCCTTTATCTTGCAGGGGATTATACCCAAACAGGGTGGCCTGCAACTATGGAAGGCGCAGTGCGATCCGGTTATCTTGCTGCTGAAAGAATCCTTGAAAACGAAGGGAAAAGGGTGCGCTGTTTGCAACCCGACATGCGTTGAATTAGCCGGGCAGCATGAGTGAGAGTTCAGTCTGGCGAACTAAATGCCAGATATCTGCCTGAGAGTCCATCTCGCACAATGCATCTAAAAATCCTTCTTTGCGGAAAAGTCTGGTAAGCCTGGCGAGTACCTGAAGATGGGTTTTATCATCGATGCAGCAAACAAGGAAAAAGATGCTTGTAAGTTTGCCATCGGGTGCGCCGAATGGGATTCCATTGGGGACAATCCCCAAGGAGATGATGGATTCGCCCAGGGTGTTTTTAATTGGGTGGTGTGGGTGAGGGATGGCGATGCCACCTGCAAGCGCAGTGCTTGCAATGCTTTCTCTTTCGACCAATGCAGCGTGAATAGCTGCGGGGTCATAAATTTGCCAAGATTGTTCAGCAAGGGTCACGAGTTCTTTTAATACCGAAGCCCTGGTGCTGGCTTTTAAAGGGCTTGCAATGCAGGCTTCGCCCAGAAACTTGCTGACTAGCAAGCCGCGTTCGCATTCGATGGGTGCGTGGCTTTCAAAGTGAACCAAGGTTTCGTTTTCATGTTCGTGAAGATTAGATTCGATCCAATAATTAATTTCATTGCGATGAAAGCGCCATTCGCCTCCCACTTTTTTTCCTGGGATGGTACCTTTGTTCGCAAGCTTATGTACATCTCTAGCATCCTGCTTGAGATACTTTGCAAGTTCATCAATATTCATCGATTCATAGTGCATGAAGGCGGCCTTTAGGGGTTTATTTGTTGTTTGATTTATCGGTGAGAATGCCTGGAAGCTCGAAGCCTTTTCCGCCCTTAAGCAGTTGTAATTGTGCTTGGGTTTGTTGGCTGAGACCCCATAGGCGAATGAAACCCTTGGCTGCATCGTGGTCGAATTGATCGCCTTTTTCGTAGGTTGCAAGGTTCTTGCTGTAAAGGCTGTTTTCGCTCTTACGGCCTGCCACGGTTGCGCTACCTTTGAAAAGTTTCATACGCACTTGGCCCGAAACAAAACGCTGACTGCTTACAACGAATTGTGCAAGATCTTGATGGAATGCACTAAACCATTGCCCGTTGTAAATAAGGTCCGCATATTCTTGTGACACGATTGATTTAAAGCGCTGAGCTTGTTTGCTCATGGTGAGCGATTCCATTTCGCGATGTGCAAAATGAAGAACCACGCCTGCTGGGGCTTCGTAGAGTTCGCGAGATTTGATACCCACTAATCTGTTTTCAACATGATCGATACGGCCTACGCCATGCTCACCTGCAAGCGTGTTAAGTTTGCTGATTAGTTCAACCCCGTCCATTTTCTTGTTATCAAGACCAACAGGGATACCCTTATCGAAATCGATAACCACATAAGCGGGGTCATTGGGGGTATTGGCTACATCTTTGGTCCAGGCGAAAGTTTCTGGTGGCGGTTCGATCCATGGATCTTCAAGCACGCCTGCTTCGCAACTTCGGCCCCAAATGTTTTGATCGATACTAAACAGATTATCTTTAGAAATATTTACGGGGATATTTCGTTCTATCGCAAAAGCGATCTCTTCATCCCGGGTCATCTTCCATTCGCGCACTGGAGCAATAATTCTTAAATCTGGCGCAAGAGTTTGGAATGTAATATCGAATCGAACTTGGTCGTTTCCTTTGCCGGTACATCCATGAGCAACAGCTTTGGCATTATGCTGCCTAGCTGCATCGACCATAAGCTTTGCGATTAGCGGACGCCCCAGAGCAGTAGCAAGGGGGTACTTGCCTTCATAAATTGCGCCCGCCATCAAGGCGGGCCAAACGAAGCAATCAACAAAGAGGTTTTTAGCATCGAGTGCGATGGCTTCGACTGCGCCGGTTTTAAGGGCCTTCTGCCTAATCGCTTCGATGTCTTCCCCTTGGCCTAGGTCGACCGTGAAGGTTATAACATCCAGGTCGTACTTTTCCTGAATCCAATGAACCATAACAGAGGTGTCTAAGCCACCAGAGTATGCCAGAATAACTCTATCGCGTTTTCCCTTAGTTCCTGCCATGAAGATTCTCGTCTGATTGGTAAAATGGGTAAAATAGCATTTGCGCTTGTAAAAGCTACACCGTTATTCTCGAGACCGTAGGAAGTATGTCAATCCCTTTTCAGCTTTTGGTTACAGAAGGTTTTCTAAATGAAATGCTAAATCATGCCATCGAAGAGTTCCCTTATGAGTGTTGTGGGGTGCTGGGTGGGCGATTTGAGACCAGAGAAACCGAAAAAATCGGAGTTGTTTCCACGGTATATAAGCTCGAAAATTCACTCAAAAGCGAGATTGAATTTCTTTCCTCTGCTGAAAGTATGTTAAAAGTGGTAAAGGAGTTAAGGCAAATAGGGGAAGAGATGCTGGTGGTTTATCATTCCCATCCGGTTTCGTTTCCCAAGATGAGTAAAAAAGATTTAGATATGATCGATGGTACCAACCTTTTGCATTTAATTGTCGGGAATGTCAAAACGATTCCCGAATTTGGTCTCTGGTGGGTAAACGAACAAAAAAAAGCCATTCCTTGCACTTTCATTATCGATAATCCACGGTAATACCCAAAACGCAACTTTAAATATAGGGACCCTAGTTAAATGGGGTGCCCTTGGTTCAGTTGGTAGACTTTGCCGATTAATCAACTCGTAAAGATTAAAACGATATGCACGAAAATACAACTTGTAAAAGTTGTGAGGGCTATTCTGCCGATAGATAAATCGGATGGATTGTCTAAAGTTATTTTAAAGGCAGGAGCCTCACATGTTCAATTGGAAGTTGGAATCGATCAAGAGGATGTTTGGTTTAAAGAAATCGAACAAGGGCATAACTGCCCGAAAACTTAATATTGAAAACTTGGAAGAGCGAATTGAATGCGCCACCAAAGTGTGGAACGGTCTCCTGGCCGGGGTTGGGACTAATGGCGTCCTTGGGCCCCCTCCCGAATATGGGGCTAATGGAGATCCGACATTTAGTTCTTTTATGGGGTCTTATGAAAATAGTGGTGGATTTGTTACCATTGGTGATAATTGGGATCCTACATTGGGGCAATCTTCCCTTCCCCAAAATGGTGACACTTTAGTGTTTCCACTTATTGCTGATGCCCGGTTGGCTACACCAACTGCAGGGGTGTTTGGTGATTTGACACGAATTGACACTACTGCGGATCCAATTGGGCCGCCACCTGGGCCAATTGAGGTTAATTTGATAAATGATTTGTCTCC
>CAMDHK010000210.1 GCA_945897965.1 Candidatus Kuenenia stuttgartensis
AATCGAGCAGTACCGATCATAGAACAATTTGATAGGTAACAAATAAGCATTGAAAACCTGTCACATTATCTAATTCACCAGAGAAATTTGCTTATTTGAAAGATTTGGAAAAGTGATGCTCATTCGAGGGGATCGCCAACCAAAAAAACAAAAAAGAAATTAAACCGGGGATTCCAACCATCCATCTCCTGATCTACCAGCGGTCGGCCACGACCGACCCAAGGTCACAATTAGTTTTATATACGGAAAAGGCAAGGTTGTAAAGAAATAAATGTCATTCTTTTTGACTTTTACATATTTTGCAGCAAAGGTGGTGGTCTAGGTGTTACAAATTCTCCAAATAGTTAAAAAGGAGTTTTTCAAAAGAGGAAGTAAGTATATGTGCGTTTTCGAGTACTTCTTGATGCGAAGGAGGCTGGGGTGAAAGACCAGCAGCTTTATTGGTAATGCCTGAAATTCCAGCACATTTCATTCCTAAATGAAATCCAGCCTCAACTTCCCAGACGGTTGACATGCCAACAGCATCTGCGTTCCAAGAGGAGAATGTTCGGATCTCAGAGGCGGATTCGTAGCATGGTCCGGAAACCATAAGGTAGGTTCCGGTGCTTGGGGATAAATTTTGAGATTTCGAGATATTTTTCAATTTATCAAGGAGGGCTGGGTCGTATGGGGAGTCAATTGGGGGTAGAAAGCCAGGGGTATTTTTGTCGTTATTCCAAGGTTTGCTGATGGTATCGATATGGTTTTTAATGAGCATGATCGAGCCGGGACTAAGATTTGGTGAAATGCCACCAGCGGCATTAGTAAAAATCCCAGTTTGGCATCCGAGAGAGTGTGCAATTCTGGTGGTTGCGGTGACGACTTGTTTGGGGTAACCCTCGTAAGAGTGAATTCTGCCTTCAGAAATCAGTAAAGTTTTGTTGCCGAATCGTGCGTGCGTAAGGCACCCTTTGTGGCCTGGCACAGTTGCGGCAGAGATTTCTGGGAGTTGGCTGAAAGACCAAGATTTTCTGTCTTGGAATTTTTCTGCCAATGCCCCATATCCTGAACCTAAAACAAGAAAGATTTGGGGCTGTTGTTGTTCGCAAAGGCGTAACAAATCTTTAGGTAGACTCCAAGCAGTATTAGACATGTCTTAAAGCCTCTATCGGATCCATAAGCGCGGCTCTTCTGGAGGGATAGATGCCAAAAATAAGTCCAACAGCAACAGCGGTGGTGAGTGACCATGTGATGGATTCGAAATGGACCTTTGCAGGGATTCTGGCGTCCCAGAAAGTTTCTGCAATTAAAGGTAGGGCGTAGACCATGGCGAGTCCGAGGCCGATGCCTAGAATTCCGCCAACGCTGGTTTGCACGACAGCTTCGATAAGAAATTGTAACGTGATATCACGGCGTTTGGCACCAAGGGCTCGTCTAATACCGATTTCACGGGTTCTCTCGGTGACGGTAGCAAGCATGATGTTCATGATGCCGATGCCACCAACTAGAAGGGAAATAGAGGCAATAAGAACGAGCAGCATTTTGTATCGTTCTTTGGCTCTTTCAGCTTCTTCGAGTCGGTCGAGGGGAACATTGACGGTCCAGTCGGCTTTACTGTGGTTTTCGAGTATTGATCGAACGATTTCGCCTGTCGGACGCACTTTTTCTATATCGCTGACGGTAATTGTGATCTGGCTTATTTCTACTTTTTCAGCAGATCTTGAGCCAGCGGAGCGCATGAATATTCTTTCGCCAAATCTTACTCTTGCGGTTGCAATGGGGATGACGACATCCAGGTTAACATCTTCTGTGGAAACCCCGCCTTGGGATCTTTCTTTCATAACCCCTATGACCTTATAGAAGAAAGTTCCAAGTTGGACTTCTTTGTCCAAGGGGTCTTCGAATGGGAAAAGTCTATTAGCGAGTTCGGAGCCTAGCACTGCAACATTTCTTAAAAGCACTTCGTCGTCAGCGACAAGAAACCTGCCATTTTTCATTTCAATGTTATGGATGTCTAGATAATCGGGGATGGTGGAGACAATTCTGCTGTTTACGCCTTTATAACCTCTTCTAGCTTCTTGGGGGAAGATGCGCATCGGGACCATTCTGGTAACGGTCGGGATGGTAGCAATTTTATCAAAGTCTAAATAAGTGAGGCCATAAATTGCGATGTAGCTACGCTTGGAAGAACCCGCATCATCAGTTGGTTTGACACTACGGATCATAATATTGTTGGCACCCTGCCTTCGGATATCATCCAAGGCGTCTTGCATGCTGCCCTCGCCGAAGGCCATGAGAGAGATCACAGCACCGGTGCCAATAATGATACCTAGGACGGAAAGAAAAGCGCGAAGCCTGTGAAGCCAAAGGCTTCGCACAGCAAGGATGAAGCTTCTGCGGCCTTTGTCCCAAAGTAAAATGGATGCAAAGAGGCTAAAAAGCAAGATGATTGCAGTGATGGAAAATATCAGCATTTCCGATTCTCACTTGGATTGATGGAGCACCAAGGTTTCTAGTAGTTCCGTTTGAATGGTTGAGGTTGCGCCTTCGATTGAAACGGTGGGTTTTTCGTTCCTGACATCAGATTCTATTACCCCATCTCGCATTCTAACAACTCGTTTGGCCCAGGAAGCAATATCGTTTTCGTGGGTCACCATGATAATTGTTTTTCCTGCTTCATTAAGCTTGGAAAGAAGGTGCATGATTTCGTCGCTGGTTCTGGAATCAAGGTTTCCGGTGGGTTCATCAGCAAGAATAACAGCGGGGTCGTTAACTAGGCTTCGAGCAATGGCGACGCGTTGTTGTTGGCCGCCCGAAAGTTGCATGGGCCGATGATCAAGCCTGTTTCCTAATCCTACGAGTTGGGCCAAGCCGATGCATCTATTGGTGGTGGAGTTGGAAAGTTTAGCGCCTTGGTAGAGCAGGGGGATCTCGATGTTTTCGACTACGGTGTATTGTGGTAGAAGGTTGTATTGTTGGAAGATGAATCCGAGGTAGCGACTTCGAATATTACTAAGTTGATCATCTTCCATTCTGGCGACATCTTGACCAGCAAGGAAGTATTGGCCATTGGTTGGGCGATCGAGGCAGCCTAAAAGATTAAGGAGGGTGGATTTGCCGGAACCTGAGGGCCCCATAAGTGCGACAAAATCGCCTTCTTCGACCTCAAGTGTTACACCTTTTACTGCGTAAACCAACACTGTTTCTAGGGAATATACCTTTGCTAGATCAATAATTTTAAGAACGCTGGCCAAGTTGTAAAGCCTTAAAAAGTAGTTGGAATTGTATTACGGTTCGCCAGATTATGTCTTAGACTTTTTGTCTTTTTTCTTGGAACTTGGTGCAGTTGGGGCATCAGGTTTTTCTGTTTTTGAAGAATCTTTCTTGGCATCACGGGAAAGGCTTTTGGGGTTAAGTACTACAACATCATTTTCGTTAAGCCCATCTTTGATTTCAATCATTTTTTCGTTGCTTACACCAAGTTTGATGGGTTTTTCGAGGGGGCCTTCGGGGGTAAGGGTAAAGCAGAAAAATCCATTTTGCGTGTTTCCAAGCACGGCTTGAACAGGAATTGCAAGTACATCCTCAGCTTTGGTGTCGGTGTAAATGGTTACAGAGGCGCTCATGCCTGGTTTCAGATCGGGTAGACTTTCATCAATGGAAACCAAAGTGCGATAAACGCGTACATCGGAAGTAAGCCAATCGGATTGAGATGCGACTTCATCGACATGCTTGACATGCCCCTGCATAACTTTATCAGGGAAAGAATCGATACGGATTGTCGCAGGTAGGCCGTTGTCAATTAATTCTTGTTCTTTATCCATAAATTCATTGTGGATTTCATAATATGCAGCCTGAGCGGAGAGCAGGCCTAGGGGTTGGTTCATTAGGGATAACCCCGCAAGTCGGATTTCGCCATAGCCTGTTTTTTTCCATTGGTCACCTCGGATACGATTGCGCATGGCTTCATGAACTTTGGTGTTGACCATCATGTGGGTAAGGTTGGGGATACGCATCAGCTTTTGGCCTTCACGCACGGGTTCGCCTTGGGCAATGGTTGCTTGTTGGGAGCCACTGCCAAATCTAGCCTGTTCCGATACATAGTAGACGACGAGTCCGTCTTGAGGGGCTAAGAGATAGCATTTTTTGATTTCGTCTTCGATATCTCTGAAGCGAAGTTCTTCCTTGGAGAAGATGGACTTTTTGGTGAGTGTGTCATTGATGCCCTGAATTTCTTTGGATTTGGATTGGGTTGAGAGTCGATCTTTGGCTCTTTTTGATTCGTCTTTTTTGCTTTTGAGTTCGGTTAGAGTGCGTTTCTTGGTGTAGTCTTTGAGAACTCTAAGTTCTTCTTTTACTTTTTCTACTGAGAACTCTGCGCTTTTTAATTTGAATCTGTCTGCTAAGGCCTGTTTGGGGGTGAGGTAACCTTTGCTCACCATTCGATCAAGCCAAACATCGCGATCGTTCCACATGGAGAGGTCGGATTCGGCCATAAAGAATCTTCCTTCAACTTCTGCAAGTTGTTGTTTGTAATCGCCTTCTTGGAATTTTTCCAGATCGAGGGCGGAAAGTTCGATGGCGATTTCAGCAGTAGCAATGTCGCTTTCGTTCTGGCTTTTAACGATGTCGTAGTTAGCCTCGGCTTGAATGAAATCGTTGCGGGCCCTGTCGCGTGCGATCTGCTGGCTTTTGAGTTGTTCTTGTAATCCAGAGTCATCGAGTTCTACGATAAGGTCGTTTTGTTTCACATGAGAACCATCATCGATAACCCATTTGATGGTGGTTGAGAACGAAGACCCTTTGCTGCCTGAACGCACTTGGCAAACAATGTCTTTGTTGTCCAATGCTTCGAGTGTGCCTCTTTCGAGGATAGTGACTTGAAGTTTTTCTGGTTTGACAACATGGGTGATTAGGTCAATCCGTACGGGTTTGGTGCGAGGCCAAAAATAAAGGCTTGAGCCAGCGATAACAATAATAATGGGGATAGCAAACGCCAACGCAATTTTTTTGATTGAGAAGTTTGCAGGTGATGCATCTTTATTTGATGCATTTTTATTTGAGGCTGATTTTTCTGGGCGGGAGAAGGAAGCTTGAAGGACCTCCCCGAGTTCCCTCTGCACTGTTGGGGATGCTTCGGAGATTGGTAACTGTTTGGGCAGCTCCGTTTGCTGGGAGGTCGCAATGGCAGGTTTCGATTTCATCGATCCATACTCCGCGTGGGTCTAGAGGTAAAAGCTCAAGATCCCTGTAAAGGAAAGTTCGTGCACTCAAGTAATCGATCCAAATTGTAAACAGCGCGTTTTGTGCTGTCAGTTTGGATCTTTGGGCTGCAAGCAACTGCTCGGTAAAAGCAGCTTGCGCGCTATCGTTATTTCCTTGGGTTCCACCCGCACCACCTGGTTTGGAAGGTGCATAGGTTGTTTCAAGCGCATTGTCCAAAATCAAGTAGGCTAATTCAACTGCTAACTTTTGAATATCGTAAGTTTGAGAAAAAGCTCGCAATTGGCGGATTTCATTGCGAACATCCTCAATTATAGTATCTTCAAAAGCCATCAAGTTTCGCCGTTGCCTTTGCCAGTTGATCAAGGTTGCCCTGTAGGCGTTTCTTTCTTGAATTCTGACTAAAGGTAAATCCCCTGTAAGGATCAAGCGGTGCCTTAAGGACCCCGCATTAAAATTCACAGGTTGGGCGACATTTGCAGGCGAAGTACCTAATAGACTATACTCTACGTTCATGACCCCTTGCAAGGCATTAGCGGAAACAGCAATTTGTCTCCAGGAGTCCATGAGTTGGGCCCGCCCATTCATTAAATCCAGTCTATTCGTTAAAGCGTGCCTACAGCCTGCAAACAAAGCTTCATCGATTTCGGTCTTTAATAAGTCTACACCATCAACGCAGACTCTGGGTACAGTGGGCCAAGATTTTCTAGTTTTGTCCAGTTTTTCGTTTCTTGGCTCTACCAAAACCAAGAGAAAGTCTTCAATCAGGTTTTCAAACTGGTTGAGTTGATCATCGACACCATTTCGCAGCCAGTTTACTTTTTGTTCATAAAGTCTGAGGTTTCTTTCGAATCTCCCCAAGAAGAATTCGAAGTCTTTTTCACCGAGTTCTAATTTTTCGGTGTAGGGTTGTTGCTTACCTTTTCTCTCAAAATCGGCTTTTGATTCTTGAAGTTCTAATCTGCGGATATTGATTTCTTTAAGTTTTACAGCTAGTTCTTCTTTGGTCATCGCTTCCCATTCAGCCCATCTTTTTGGAAGTTTTTCCTTAAATTGTGTTCCCTTTACGAAATCGGATTCTCTGAGAATGGTTTGTAGTCCTTTTCGCAATTGATTTACTTTTTTCGGGTCATTGAGCTTTCTAGATTCTTGGCGTGTTTTTTTAAACTCGTCTACGAGGTTGGAATAGCGCGCCAATTGAGCCAGTTGGGGCTCTAGTGGTGCTCGGTCGAGTTCCAGGGGTAGATCAATTGGCAGGCCAAGTTGATATTTAAAGCGGTCGAGCGCATCCCGTAATGTTAGCTCTCTAGTGATTACTGCAGTTTTAAAGGTCAATAATTGTTGCAGAATTCTTGATACTTGTAGTTCGGATTGATCTCCGATGGCTTGCATTTCCTTGTATTGGTCAAGCGTGGTGGATAAGTCCCTAACATTTTCGCGTTCGTTTTGCAGCAAACCAGCTTTCAGCACTGCAGGCAGATAGCCATCTCTTCGGGCTGCGAAAACTTGTGATGTCGAGCTATAGCCATTACCTTCGCCAGGTGTAACTTGAACATTTCCTGCTCCTGCAATACCCGAGCCAAATACGCTGTTAAATCTAGTAGCTGATGCAACCGTGGCAGGGGTGCTAAATACGACGGGTACGCCGCCCACGACGATATCAGCGTAAAATTCCTTACGGAAGCGCGCATAAGAGCGCATTTCATAAAGCAGATTGCGTTCTGCCAAGGTGAGAGGTTCGAGAGTAACGGCTCTGCCACCCCCACGGAACAACGGTTGAAACAGGTCTAAAGACAAAGCAGATGGAGTTCGAATTTGGGTTCCACCATTTCCAGCCATATCGACAACGATTGCATTGGCGTATCGAAACAAGAGCAATGCGCCTGTTGAGAATGTTTTTGTGAATCCAGCTTCAGATGCAACATTCCATCGGTTGGTATTGTTTGCTACGGTTTCGGAATTAGCTCGCTCCCTGATTGCGACTTCGTTCGCATAAAACTGTGCAGCAAACGCAAATCTCTGCAAAGTTACTGGAAGTGCTGCGAGGTAAACATTTTCTCTTCGGAATTGAAAATCTCTGCTATTTACCAGCCCAAGTTCGCAGGATTGTTCGAGTTTGATAAGAAACGGGTGATCATAACGGCCCGCAGGATCGCCCTTATAAGTCAGGCCC
>CAMDHK010000211.1 GCA_945897965.1 Candidatus Kuenenia stuttgartensis
CCGAGCCCAATTGAACTTGCCTGAATTGATTACTTTTAATTAGTATGAAAACTGTCATCTCAATTAAGATGCGACCAACACCATTAAGGAAGATCAAAATGAATCAATCTTTTATGCGCATTCTACTTATCGCGCTTTTCACTTGTTCAAGCAACGCCTTTACTATTGCCCAAGGCCCTACCAAAAGCTCCACCCAAAAAGCAGCTATCTCTTGGCCAACCAAACACCCCACCAAAATTTATGTTCTACCTTTCTCCATGGATAAAGCGGTAGCAGACGAACTAGCCAAAGATGACTCCCTGATTCCGAAAGGGCCACTGCGAAAAGCAGCCGATTCCCGACCACGAGTTACCGATGCTGTAACCGGCCATGATCGGAATACACCCATCGGCCAAAGCATTGCGATGCAGGTGGCAAAAAATCTTACTGATGCAGGTTTGCCTGCGGTGTTTTGGAATCAGCCAACAAATCCACAAGGGGAAGGCTGGAGATTAACCGGCCAAATTGTGAGCTTAAACGAGGGCAACAAAGTAGCTCAGAATGCAATCGGATTTGGCGCAGGAAACAAAAAAATCGCAGTTGATGCTGCACTTTCCGACCCAACAATAGGTGGCGGCCAACCATTCTTCCTTATGGACACTTCAGATAGTGGCAGAAAAATGCCAGGCACCGCCCCTGTTGCCATTATTGCAGGATTCAACCCCATCGCAATTGCATCAAAAACCGTGGTATCCAACTCTGGGTTAAAAGATAGCGGCCAACAACATCGTATCGCTTCTGAAATTTCCAACGAAATTTTGGCCTCCATGAAAACTCATGGGCAAGTAAAAGCTAAATAAGAATTCTTCCTAGGCTTAATTATTCGCCAATCTGCTCAAGCAGATGCTCAACGACAGCACCCAGATTCAACCCATTGGCTTGCGTATGAGGCAGGGTACGTTTACGTTCAGATTCCTTGATTTCACCTCGGTAAAAGCTCATCTTATCCTCATGGATTTGAATGATGCCATTCGGGTTTAGTGCCAAGTATTTTAAACATTCATTCCAAGGCGAATTGCAGCAGAGCAGTGCCTTAGACCAAAAAGAAGGCTGGGTTGAAGCCAAACCTGCAAGATTTTCAGGAATAAGAATCTTCCCCATAGGACTTAAACCATGGCGAAGTTGCTGCAGTAATTCAGATTGGGAGAAAAGTTCTGATTCAGGGGCATCTTCGCAAACAATCAACGAATAACAGAAAAGGCCCAATCCTTGATCAATGAATTCATCCCAGCTAAACTCCACTACTAAAGCCTTTAAATCTGGATGCTGGCACAATCTCAACACATCTGCCCCTGCACACCCGGAGCGTTTTGCAATTTTCATCGCATCCACGAAAAGCCCATCCAACCCAATAAGACCTGTAGCACCAAAGCACTGTTGTGCTTTCCTAAAAACCGACTCCGTAATCGAACTTGCACCTTTTTCAGAAATGATCGCTATTACAGGAATAAGCGCTTTAGCGGGCTTCGGAAAAAGCATAGAGACTATGGCTTTGCCCACAGGCCGCCCTTGACCTTCGGAAGGTTCCAGATGCATACGAAGCCCAGGCCCTGCATTAACTTCAACAACTGCGCCATTCGTTTCAGCAAGCGGTTTGGAAATATCGCTGGTAATAATATCAACGCCAGAAATATCTAGACCCAACTGCCGGGCAGCAGAAATTGCAAGGGTAGCAACCTGAGGATGAACTAAATCAGTAACATCTTTAGCAGTGCCGCCTGTACTCAGGTTGGCATTTTTTCGAATAAGAACTTTAGTGCCCTTATCTGGGATTGAATCTAGAGAAAGCCCCTGAGAAGCCAAAACAGCAAGCGAAATAGGGTCAAGTGGGATCGGGCTTAAAACGCCCGCATGGCTTTCAGCCCTGCGTGGATCGAGATTCACCGCGGCAACCAGTTGAGCAATCGTGGAACCTCCATCGCCAACAACTTGCGCAGGCTCGCGCAGAGAAGCAGCGATCATTTTGTCGCCAATCACTAATATACGATAATCCGCACCTTCTTTAAAGCTTTCTGTTACAACCGAGCAATTAAAAGCGTTGGCATTATCAAAAGCATCTAGCACTTGCTGTTCTGAATGCAGATTAATTGAAACGCCATTACCCTGACTTCCAAACTGAGGTTTTATAACAACAGGCAGGCCAATTTCCTGAGCAGCTTCCCAGGCATCTTCGCGAGACACTACGACTCTACCGTGAGGAACCGGAACGCCCACGGTTTCAAGCAGTTGGCGGGTCCAATCTTTATCCTGAGCGATATTTTCTGCGAGCAAGGGTGTTTGCCCTGTTTCTGCGGTCCAAACCCGCTGCTGCTGTTTCCCCAACCCCAACTGCAGCAAACTACAATCGCTCAACTTCCACACCGGAATTTGTTGCTCTAAAGCGGCGGCCCAGATTGCATAGGTGCTGGGCCCAAGCCCGACTTTATGCCCCAATTTTCGAATATGATTTGCGATGCCAGCAGAATTATCGCAGGGCAAATGCGTAGAGACTTGCGCCAAATATAAAGCGCAAAGAAGAGAATCGCGGGCTACTTCTTCTTCCAAATATGCAAACGCAATGATCAAAGAGTTTTTTGAAACTAGGGTTCGATCTGCAAAATAATCCCCCTGATATGAAGCAAACTTCTGCAGGGCGTTCGCCAACTGCGCCAACCATAAACCCAACGAGGTTGAGTCAGCAGGCAAGGGCAGGGCAAGTTCTTTTAACAAAGCAACCCTAGAATCATCTGGTTGTTTGATTTGGTCCGCATCAAGAATAAAGGTGCAAACTTGATGTTTGAACCAAGCGCTCGGGCCTTTTATGTATTTCATGTTCATTGTAGTTTTATTGTTCATGTCTGTTTAAATGTAATACTCAATCACTTTACGAGAACTCGAATCCAAACTGCCGATCTTCGGTACAAGGTACCTGATTCCCTGAGAATCTTGAATTAAAGCACCATCTTCAGGAAGTCTGCGAATGGCTTCTTCCGAAGAGAAAACAAGCGAAGATTCACCCCGATCGGTAAGCACTTTCCATTCTGCAGGGGTCCTAAGATTAGTGACCTTGTGAATTTTAAGGATTTTCAAGATGAAGCGATTTCGAAGTAACGCCACTTGAATGTTATTTGCCAGGACTGGTTCTAGTTGCTGCAAATCGTCGATATAGAAAACCTCTTGTTGATTAGCATCAAGAATGACGATATTTTTGTTGTCCTCTGAAAGTGGAAACAGGCTCATCGGGGTCAAGTTTTTAACAACGGTGCCATCTTCTAGGCGGACGCAAATATTGCAATCTGGTTCGGCCCACAAGTCCCCCTGTTTGATCTTATTATTCGATAGCGTCATATGGTGTATCCTGCTGCTAGCATTTGCTGCGCTTTATGAAGTCTGAAGTAAAGGCCTTCCTTTTGCAAAAGTTCGGCATGCGTGCCAGTCTCTGCTATGGTGCCATTATCCATCACAATCAAGCGATCTGCGCGCCTAAGCGTGCTAAGTCGATGAGCAATAGCGATAGTGGTACGACCTTCCACCAGATTTTCGAGAGCGGCTTGAAGTTCTTTTTCTGTTTCGGCGTCAAGTGCAGAAGTAGCTTCATCCAAGATAAGAATTCCAGGGTTCACTAAAAGTGCGCGGGCAATCGAAACACGCTGCCTTTCGCCCCCGGAAAGTGATTGCCCACGTTCCCCGACTAAAGAATCATAGGCTTCGGGCAGGTTCAGAATAAAGGGGTGAGCCTTGGAAAAGCGTGCAGCATCGATGATTTCTTTGCGTGTTGCACCGGGTTTACCATAGGAAATATTATCTGCGATCGAACCAAAAAACAGGAATGGATCTTGAAGCACAATACCTATGTTTCTGCGGTAATCAGAAACTGGGAAACTGCGAATATCAGTACCATCGACAGAAATCGAACCGTGGGAAGGGTCGAAAAATCTGCAAATCAAGTTGATGAGCGTGGTCTTTCCTGCACCACTGGGTCCAACAATTCCAATCATTTCGCCCTTACGAATCGAAAGACTGATGCCATGAAGTACTTCTCGTGAGCCGTAGCTGAATCGCAAATTGCGGATATCAATATCGCCCCCGAGTTTGTTGGGTGCGATGGGCTTGGAAGGTTCAGGCACGCTGGGTTTTCGATCGAGGATTTCAAACAAACGGCCTGCACTTGCAGCGGCTCTCTGGGCATAAGACATAAACCTAATCATCGATTCACTGCGGGAATAAAACCTGCTGATGTAAGCGAGAAATGCGGTAAGAACACCAACGGTGATATGGCCCTTAAAAATCTGCCAAGCTGCTGCAACCCAAACAATTAATAGGCCAAGTGTAGTAATAAAAGTAATCAATGGCCAGATAATGGCCCACCAGAAATTGATATGATCATTGGTTGCAACAACTACAGAGTTGGCATGATCAAAGCGCTGTATTTCACGTTTTTCCTGAGAAAAAGCCTTTACCACCCGAATACCGGGAATGGTATCCGCAAGCACGCTGGTCATATCTGCCCAAACAATACTGCCTTTACGATACCCGCGTAAAAGGTGGCCGCGCATTTTGAAAGCCAGAAAAGTTACAAAAGGAAACGGGACTAAACTAGCCATTGCAAGAAAAGGGTTGATTGCAAAAAGAGTGATCGCAGTGAGCAAAACCATGAGAACATCTGATGCAAAATCAACCACATGAGAGGAAAGGAAATTGCAAAGCTGGTTGGTATCGCTCGAAATTCGCGACATAATATCGCCTGTTCTTTTACTGCCAAAATATTCAACCGAAAGGGTATGAAGGTGCGAGTAGGTTTTCATGCGTAAACTTGCGCTGATGCGTTCACTAACCCAGCTAGAAAAAAAGGATCTTGCCCATTCAAGTATGCAGGTTGCTGCACCTGCCAACGCCAGTAATCCAATGAAATAAAAAACCGGAGAGAACTCGGTTAACTTGCCCTGTTGCATGGGAATAAGCACATCATCCGTCAAAGGCATTACGAGATAAGGCGGAATTAGGCCCACGAGGGTGCTAAAAAGGGTCAGGAAAAAACCAAGGATAATAAGATGCATTTGTGGCTTCGAGAATTCAAAGAGCCGCAGAAGCATTTTCAGCGAAGTACCTTTTTGCGCAGGCAGCGGGTTGCAAGTCAGGCAAAGTTCATCAGTTTTCAAAATACCGCCACATCCTGGACAGATGGTGGTAATTGTTTCCAAAACCACACCTAGGGCTTTTTTACAATCTTGGATAAACTGATAAACTTGGGGCTTTTTCTGGGTTGTGAAATTCCAACGCAGCTCCACACCCGAAGCAAGGGTTATTTTGAGAGTACCTAAACCATGTTGATAGATTGCTTCAAATCGGGAATCGGGCCCAAGAGTCCACTCTTGAAAATCATTGGAATTGGCTTTGTTTTTATGGCAAGTAAGCTTATTTTTTTGAAGCTTCAAATAAACGGGGTTAAAACAAAGATTATGATCTAAGTCGATTTCCAACTCAACCAATACAGATTCTCCTGTAGAGTTTGCATCAGAAGTAAAAAACAAATTGCTGCTCAATAGTAACCCTGTATTTTTAGGCAGTTGCGAATAAGTAATTATACTTGAAAAACGAACGGAAAAAGTGAAAACCTTTCCCTTACTACTCGAATTAAAGGTTACTTACTTTCAGAAAACCAATTAAGCCCAAGGTTCAAACTTTAACGATTTTAACACCCAAAGCCTGACATTCTTTGCAATCTTTTTTAGTTGCAATCAAGTTGTTTTTCAATATTCAGCAATAATCAAAAGAGAAGGCAGAACCTTATTATTTCTTTGGGTTTAAATAACTTGTTTAATCTGCAGCTTTATTTTATTAGCTCTGTAAGGATTTTGGAGATCGTTACTCCAAGAGGTTATAAAATCCAGTTGGCAAATCGAAAGACGCATCACAATGGAATTTCAGCGAATTTTGGCCCTGCGTGGACCAAATATTTGGGCTACCTTTCCTGTTTTAGAGGCCTGGCTAGACCTTGGAACCTTCAAAGATTCCTCCTCCGCTGAACTCCCGGGCTTTAACGATAGGCTCAAACTCTGGATTCCTTCCCTTTTCGAACACCGTTGCAGCGTTGGCGAACCCGGTGGCTTTTTCCAACGACTCGAACGCGGAACCTACCTCGCTCACATCCTCGAACATGTGGTGCTTGAACTCCAATGCCTTGCTGGCATTAAAGTTGGCTACGGCAAAACCCGCCTTACCCACCAAGAAGGTGTTTACAAAGTCGCAATCGAATACAAAGAAGAATACACGGGCAAACTAGCACTCGAAGCCGCTAGAAACATATGCCTTGCAGCAATTAATGATACCGATTCAGAACTCGAACTCTGGCTTGAAAAGATCAAACAAAGCTACGAGAAATACAAACTCACTCCTTTACAAGAAGCACTGAGAAAACAAGCCCGAAAAAGAGGCATCCCTTTTCAAATCCTAGCCCAAGATATGATTCAACTGGGCCAAGGATTCAAGCAAAGGCGCATCAAAGGTTCGCTCACTGATCATACAAGCGCAGTGGCTTCATGGATCGCCTACGATTGGTTCACCGCTTCGAAATTACTTGCAGATGTAGGCTTGCCCGTACCGCCCAATATTCCCGTTTCAGAACTTCCAGAAGTTGAATCCTCTGCATCCCAAATGGGCTTTCCTTTCTTATTAAGGCCGCGCTATACATCCAAAAGCAACCCCGCAATTACCATCGAAAGCGCTGAACTTCTTGCTGAAGTTTTTGCAAGAATTAAAGCCAAAACCCACTACATGCTTTCTGAACCCATGTACAAAGGGCAAAGAGTTTACGCCTTGGTGGTTGGCTCGGAAATCGCTTCATATCTTGAATATATCGATGGCGCATGGGTTCCCAAACCCATTTCTGATTACTCCAAAGTACTAAGCCAAGCTGTTCTTATGGCTGCAAAAGTAGTCGGTCTTGATGTCGCAGAACTCGAGCTTAATCTAAACCTTGATGATTCAAGTTTTACCATTCTTGGAATTAGGGCAAACCCCGATATTTCCTACTATCTCAAGGATGATGAAGACTGGAACCATGCTGCAAGTGCTTTGCTTAATCTGCTATTTAAGGAAGGTGATGAAGGTAGAATTCCCGTGGCGGCGGTAACAGGGGTGAATGGCAAAACCACCACCACCCGCTTCATCGCCCACCTACTAGCTCAAGAACATTCGCCTGTTTTAATGACCTGCACCGAAGGCATTTACTTAGCCGACCAGCGCTTGTTTACAGGCGATTGCTCTGGCCCCAAAAGTGCAAAAGTTGCTTTGCAACACGCAATGGCAAAGAGCGCTGCACTTGAAAACGCCCGCGGTGGCATGCT